>NZ_JBIRYZ010000001.1:399223-609672 GCF_044390325.1 Streptomyces sp. NPDC018964 | reverse complement strand
TAACGTGTGGAGTTGACCGGTACTAATAGGCCGAGGGCTTGTCCTCAGTTGCTCGCGTCCACTGTGTTGGTTCTGAAACCACGAACAACCCCATGCCATGGTCACGGCGTGGTGCGGTTGTCAGTTTCATAGTGTTTCGGTGGTCATAGCGTAGGGGAAACGCCCGGTTACATTCCGAACCCGGAAGCTAAGCCTTACAGCGCCGATGGTACTGCAGGGGGGACCCTGTGGGAGAGTAGGACGCCGCCGAACTCCTTTTAGAGCTCTGGCTCTTGGGCATACAGCCCGAGGGCCAGAGCTTTTTTGCGTTGAGGTAAGGTCAGGGGGCATCATCGACACTTTTCCCACAGGAGGATCCCGGGTGGAGGTCCAGGAGACGCGGGTCCAGACAGACCGCGTCCTCACCATCCCGAACATGCTCAGCATGGCGCGGCTCGTTGGCGTACCACTGTTCCTGTGGCTGATCCTCAGGCCGGAGTTCGGCGGTCCGAAGAGCGATGGCTGGGCCCTCCTGGTGCTGGCCCTCAGCGGCGTCAGCGACTACCTGGACGGCAAGCTGGCGCGACGATGGAACCAGATCAGCAGCCTCGGCCGGCTGCTCGACCCCGCCGCCGACCGGCTCTACATTCTCTCGACGTTGGTCGGCCTCACCTGGCGCGAGATTCTGCCGCTCTGGCTGACCGCCGTTCTGCTGGCGCGTGAGCTGGTTCTCCTGGTCATGGTGGGCATCCTGCGACGGCACGGCTATCCGCCACCGCAGGTGAACTTCCTGGGGAAGGCCGCCACCTTCAACCTCATGTATGCCTTCCCACTGCTCCTGCTCAGTGACGGAACTGGCTGGATCTCGTCACTCGCTGCTATTTTCGGATGGGCGTTCGCCGGATGGGGTACAACTCTGTATTGGTGGGCAGGAGTGCTCTACGTGGTCCAAGTCCGCCGCCTGGTTCGTGCGGACGCCGTGGCCGATTGAACTCGCTGATTTGCGCGCACAAGGTGGTGCGACGGCCCGCAGTCGAAAAGTGCGGGACAACCCTGGCGGGTGAAGTCGGCTAGACCGTCGTCTCTTCGAGGAGGACGCTTCCGACATGAAGGCCGTCGTGATGGCCGGGGGTGAAGGCACCCGCCTTCGCCCCATGACCTCAAGCATGCCCAAGCCGCTCCTGCCGGTGGCCAATAGGCCGATCATGGAGCATGTTCTGCGGCTGCTCAAAAAGCATGGGCTCAACGAAACCGTTGTGACCGTCCAGTTCCTTGCATCGCTCGTCAAAAACTACTTCGGTGACGGCGAAGAACTCGGAATGGAGCTCACCTATGCCAACGAGGAGAAGCCACTCGGTACCGCAGGGAGCGTGAAGAACGCCGAGGAGGCCCTGAAGGACGACGCCTTCCTCGTCATCTCCGGTGACGCCCTCACTGACTTCGACCTCACCGAGCTGATCAATTTCCACAAGGAAAAGGGCGCTCTGGTCACGGTCTGCCTGACCCGCGTCCCCAATCCGCTGGAATTCGGCATCACCATCGTGGACGAGGAAGGCAAGGTCGAACGCTTCCTCGAGAAGCCGACCTGGGGACAGGTCTTCTCCGACACGGTGAACACCGGCATCTACGTCATGGAGCCCGAGGTCTTCGACTACGTCGAGCCCGATGTGCCCGTCGACTGGTCCGGTGACGTCTTCCCGCAGCTGATGAAGGAGGGCAAGCCCGTCTACGGCTATGTCGCCGAAGGCTACTGGGAGGACGTCGGCACACACGAAAGCTATGTGAAGGCGCAGGCCGACGTCCTGGAGGGCAAGGTCGACGTCGACATCGACGGTTTCGAGATCTCCCCGGGCGTGTGGGTGGCGGAGGGCGCCGAGGTGCACCCCGACGCCGTGCTCCGCGGACCGCTGTACATCGGCGACTACGCCAAGGTCGAGGCCGGCGCGGAGATCCGCGAACACACGGTCGTGGGATCCAACGTCGTCGTGAAGAGCGGCGCCTTCCTGCACAAGGCCGTCGTCCACGACAACGTGTACGTCGGACCGCACAGCAATCTGCGAGGCTGTGTCGTCGGCAAGAACACCGACATCATGCGGGCCGCGCGGATCGAGGACGGTGCCGTCATCGGTGACGAGTGCCTGATCGGCGAAGAATCGATCGTCCAGGGCAATGTGCGGGTCTATCCGTTCAAGACCATCGAGGCCGGCGCGTTCGTCAACACCTCGGTGATCTGGGAATCCAGGGGACAGGCGCACCTCTTCGGAGCCCGGGGCGTGTCCGGGGTCCTGAACGTCGAGATCACACCTGAACTCGCGGTGCGGCTGGCCGGTGCGTACGCGACGACCCTGAAGAAGGGCTCGACCGTCACCACGGCCCGCGACCACTCCCGTGGTGCCCGTGCGCTGAAGCGGGCGGTCATCTCCGCGCTGCAGGCCAGCGCCATCGACGTACGGGACCTGGAGAACGTGCCGCTGCCCGTGGCGCGGCAGCAGACCGCGAGGGGCAGCGCGGGCGGCATCATGATCCGGACCACGCCCGGTGTGCCGGACTCCGTCGACATCATGTTCTTCGACGGCCAGGGCGCCGACCTCTCCCAGGGCAGCCAGCGGAAACTGGACCGGGTGTTCGCGCGTCAGGAGTACCGGCGCGCGTTCCCCGGGGAGATCGGGGATCTGCACTTCCCGGCCAGCGTCTTCGACTCGTACACGGGCTCTCTGCTGCGGAACGTCGACATCACCGGCATCGCGGAGTCCGGACTCAAGGTGGTCGTCGACGCCTCCAACGGCAGTGCCGGCCTGGTGCTGCCGAGTCTGCTCGGCAAACTGGGCGTCGACTCGCTGACCATCAACCCCGGTCTCGACGAGTCCAGGCCGACCGAGACGGCCGACATGCGGCGTTCGGGGCTGGTCCGGCTCGGGGAGATCGTGGCGTCCTCCGGTGCCGCCTTCGGCGTACGGTTCGACCCCGTCGGTGAGCGGCTGTCCCTGGTCGACGAGAAGGGGCGGATCATCGAGGACGACAGGGCGCTGCTCGTCATGCTCGATCTCATCGCGTCCGAGCGGCGCAGCGGCCGGGTGGCGCTCCCGGTGACCACCACCAGGATCGCCGAGCAGGTCGCGGCCTATCACGGCACACAGGTCGAATGGACGACCACTTCGCCCGACGACCTCACGCGCGTGGGCGGTGAGGAAGGGACGATCTTCGGAGGCGACGGCAAGGGCGGCTTCATCGTCCCGGAGTTCAGCAGTGTCTACGACGGCACGGCGGCCTTCGTGCGGCTCATCGGACTGGTGGCGCGCACCCAGCTCACGCTCAGCCAGATCGACGCGCGCATCCCGCGGGCGCATGTGCTCAAGCGGGATCTGGCGACCCCGTGGGCCGTCAAGGGCCTGGTGATGCGGAGGGTCGTGGAGGCGGCCGGTGACCGGTTCGTGGACACCACCGACGGCGTGCGGGTGGTGGAGGCCGACGGCCGCTGGGTGATGGTGCTGCCCGACCCGGCCGAGGCGGTCACCCATCTGTGGGCCGAGGGACCCGACGACGCCTCCGCGCAGGCCCTGCTCGACGAGTGGTCGGCGGTCGTGGACAGCGCGGGTCGGTGAGCGGCCGGCGCGAGTGGTAAAACGAGCGGTACGCGTGCGTGCCGGACAAGTGTCCCCAACGGGGCCTGTCCGGCACGCCGGTAGGTCCGTTCGGAGGTAGTGGCTGCGGCGTGCGACGATGTGCGGCATGCCGCAGCAACCCCCCGTTCGGAGCACACCCGCGCGGCCCGCTCGCCCGGACGCCTCCATGTCGTTGATCACCAACGTCATGGACCACAGCCTCGACGACGGATACGCCGAGGCCGCCGCGCGGCGGAAGGCCGACGGCGGCGGTGGCATGCCGAAGACGCTCAGGGCGAAGTTGGGGCTGGCCGGCGGTCTGGTGCTCGCCGCCCTGATCGTGACCGTCGGTGCCGCGCAGGCCCGGGTCGCGGCTCCCGCCGTGGCCAAGGAGCGTGAGGAACTGATCGACCGGATCGATCAGGAGACCGAGGCCGCGGACAGGCTCGAGGACAGCGTCGACGAGTTGCGTGCCGACGTGAGCGAGCGGCAGCGCGAGGCGCTCCGGGACAGTGGCGGAGGCGACCGGTCCACACTGGTGGGCATCCTCTCGGGTGCCACCGCGGTGCACGGGCCAGGTGTGCGGCTCGTGGTGGACGACGCCGAGGACGCGAGCACGGGCGGTGACGGGGACGCCCGGGCGACCTCCGGTTTCTCCGACACCGGGCGGGTTCGTGACCGTGACATGCAGCGCGTGGTCAACGGTCTGTGGGAGTCCGGCGCCGAGGCCGTCTCCATCAACGGGCAGCGGCTGACAGCCCTGTCGGCGATCAGGGCCGCGGGAGACGCGATACTGGTCGACAACAGGCCGCTGGTGCCGCCGTACACGGTGCTCGCGGTGGGGGACGGCGGAGAACTGAGCGACCGGTTCCAGAACAGCGAGGACGGGCTGTATCTGCATGCCCTGCAGGAGAACTACGGGATCCGGACGGCCATCTCCGTGGAGGACGACGTCCGGCTGTCCGCCGCACCGAGTGTGATCGTACGTACCGCACAGCCGATAACCGAGAAGGACGCATCGTGATCGCCGTACTGGGCCTCGTCGTGGGAGTCGTGGCCGGACTGTTGGTCCGGCCCGAGGTTCCGGCGGTCGTCGAGCCTTACCTGCCGATCGCCGTCGTCGCGGCCCTCGACGCCGTGTTCGGAGGGCTGAGGGCCATGCTCGACGGCATCTTCGACGACAAGGTCTTCGTGGTGTCGTTCCTGTCGAACGTCGTCGTCGCCGCCCTGATCGTGTTCCTCGGCGACAAGCTCGGCGTGGGAGCCCAGCTGTCGACGGGCGTCGTGGTGGTCCTCGGCATCCGCATCTTCTCCAACGCCGCGGCGATCCGCAGGCACGTGTTCCGGGCGTGAGGCCGATGAGCGAGCACGAGCATAACGAGACGACGCGCCCGGCGGTGTCCCCGCAGCGTCCCGCTCCGGACGCCGCACTCGCGGCCGGCCTGCGCAGGGAACTGCCCGCGGAGGTACCCGCCGAGGGGCCCACGAGGGCACCCGCACCCGCGGAGGAGGACGTTCCGAAGCCCGCGCCCGGTCTGACCGGCCGGCAGCGGCTGGTGAAGGGGCTGTGGCCGCCGCGGGTGACCCGGGCCCAACTCATCGTGGCCCTGCTGCTGTTCGGCCTGGGCTTCGGTCTGGCCGTCCAGGTGGCGTCGAACAGCGACGGCGACAGCGCGCTGCGCGGGGCACGCCAGGAAGATCTTGTGCGCATCCTCGATGAACTCGACGACCGCACAGAGCGTCTTGAGGACGAGAAGCAGGGACTCGAGAAGCAGCGCGACGAACTGGAGAACAGTTCCGACCAGGCCGAAGAGGCCCGTAGGCAGACGATCGAGAAGGAACGGCAACTCGGTGTGCTGGCGGGCACCGTGGCCGCGCAGGGGCCCGGGATCATGATGACCATCGAGGACACGAAGGGGATGGTCGAGGCGGACATGCTGCTCGACGCCATCCAGGAGCTGCGCGCGGCCGGTGCCGAGGCGATCCAGGTGAACGGTGTGCGGGTGGTGGCGGGGACCTACCTGACGGACTCCGGAAACGGTGTCGGTGTGGACGGGAACAAGATCACCGCGCCCTATCGTTTCAAGGTCATAGGCAAGCCGCAGGACCTCGAGCCGGCGCTCAACATCCCCGGAGGTGTGGTGCAGACTCTCGAGAAAGAACAGGCCACCGTTACCGTGGAGCGGTCGACCAAGATCGTCGTGGATGCCTTGCGGGCGGTGAAGCGGCCTGACTACGCTCAGTCGTCCTCCCGGTGAACCGGGAGTGCATGGAGGGCGTTCGGCAAGGGCATGAGGTTGCGGGGGGTCGGCGCACCGAATGGGTGGTGCGTGGTGGAAACTGTCTGGCGGAGGCGGACGTTGTGAAGATGTCCGGGTCGGCCAATGTGTTCAGTCAGGGTTCGTCCTGCCCCACGGGCGGGTCTGTTTCGGTCAAGGGGAATCGCCCGTGAAGTTGTTTGCGAAGTTGTTCGGCAAGAGCGCGCGGCGAGAGGGCAGCGACAACGCGACCGCTCGTCATCGCGCACAGCCTGAGGCGGAAGGTCAGCGTCCGCTGTACCGGGACCAGGTGGGTCAGGGCGCGCCGTCCGTTGACCCCGCGCAGTCCGGCGGCATAGGTTTCGGGCAGCCGTCGACCTCGGGTACGGGGGCAGGGGTCTCCGACCCGTACGCGTCCCACGCCCCTGGGGGGCAGCCGCGGCAGGAGGATCCGTCCATGTCGGCCCTGGTGTGTACGAGGTGCGGCAACCGCAACGCGGAGAACAGCCGCTTCTGCTCCAACTGCGGCGCGCCGCTGAGGCCCGGGGTCACCCCGGAGCGCCCCTCGGAGACGACGTCCACGATCTCGATCTCCGGTCTCGAGGCCTACGACGCGGAGGCCACCGGCCAGACGCCGACGCCGACGCTCTCTCCCGAGGCACAGGCGGCCGTCGACGCACTGCCGATGGGTTCCGCGCTCCTGGTCGTGCGCCGCGGGCCCAACTCGGGCAGCCGCTTCCTACTGGACGGCGACCTGACCACGGCCGGGCGTCACCCGCAGAGCGACATCTTCCTGGACGACGTGACGGTCTCCCGTCGGCACGTGGAGTTCCGGCGCGGTCCGGACGGCTCCTTCACCGTGGCCGACGTGGGCAGCCTGAACGGTACGTACGTCAACCGGGAGCGGATCGACCAGGTCGCCCTGTCCAACGGCGACGAGGTGCAGATCGGCAAGTACCGGCTGGTCTTCTACGCGAGCCAGCGGGGCTACTGACCTCCCCGGATCCGTCCGGGGGACCCAGGGAAGGTTCATGGTTCAGACACCGAGCGGCGGTGCCGGCGACGGCGCCGCCGCCGCGGGCACCGGACTGATGAGCATCGGCGCGGTGCTGGGCGTGCTGCGCGAGGAGTTTCCCGAGGTCACCATCTCCAAGATCCGCTTCCTGGAGTCGGAGGGGCTGATCGAGCCGCAGCGGACCCCGTCGGGATACCGCAAGTTCAGCGCCGGGGACGTCGAGCGCCTCGGCCATGTGCTGCGCATGCAGCGCGATCACTACCTGCCGCTCAAGGTGATCCGTGAGCACCTCGACGCCATGGAGCGCGGTGAGGCCGTCCAGCTGCCGGTGCTGGGCCGTCCGGGGGACGGGGAGACCGTTCAGGAGCCCGTCGCCGAGGGGTCCGGGGCGGCGCGCATCGGGCGCGGCCGGCTGCTGGCCGCGGCCGGCATCGACGAGCGGACGCTCGCCGAGTGGGAGTCGTACGGGCTGCTCGCCCCGGTCGAGGCCGGCATGTACGACGTCGAGTCGGTCACCGTCGCCGAGCTCATCACCGAGCTGGGGCGGTTCGGGATCGAGCCGCGTCACCTGAGGGCGATGAAGGCCGCCGCCGACCGCGAGGCCGGGCTGGTGGACCAGGTCGTCGCCCCGCTGAAGCGCCACCGGAACCCGCAGACCAGGGCCCACGCGCAGGCGCGCACGAAGGAGCTGGCGGGGCTCACGGTGAAGCTGCACGCGGCGCTGGTGCAGGCGGCACTCGGCATACGGCTGCCTTGAGACGGGGCGGCGCGGGGCTCGGATCGGCCACCCGTTCCCCACCCGACTACCCAAACGTCCCGGGCACGGCCTAGGGTTGCTGTGTGAACGAGCTCGATGTCGTAGGTGTCCGGGTCGAGATGCCCTCCAACCAACCGATCGTGCTGTTGCGTGAAGTGGGCGGCGACCGCTACCTCCCCATCTGGATCGGACCGGGGGAGGCGACGGCCATCGCCTTCGCCCAGCAGGGCATGGCTCCCGCACGGCCGCTGACCCACGACCTGTTCAAGGACGTGCTGGAAGCCGTCGGACAGGAGCTCACGGAAGTGCGCATCACCGATCTGCGCGAAGGCGTCTTCTACGCGGAGCTGGTGTTCGCCAGCGGCGTCGAGGTGAGTGCCCGCCCCTCCGACGCCATAGCGCTGGCCCTGCGGACGGGTACGCCGATCTACGGCAGTGACACGGTGCTCGACGACGCCGGTATCGCCATCCCGGACGAGCAGGAGGACGAGGTGGAGAAGTTCCGCGAGTTCCTCGACCAGATCTCGCCGGAGGACTTCGGGAGCAGTAACCAGTGAGGGCGCTCGGCGGCCGCCACCCGGGTCGGCCGTCGCGGTTCGCACCGAGCGCATTCGGCTAGCCTTTCCCCGCGGTGAGGTACGGGAAACCACTCTTAGGGTGATTATCACTCGGCGTGCCGAGTGTGGCGATCGTTGACGCACCCTTGGTGACTGCCTACCTTCGAGGAGGCAGGTCAAGGACGGAGGTCGGCGTGAGAAGCAGCGGCGACAGTACGGCTGGGGGTGTCCCCGGGCGCGGTTTCGGGGCGGGCGGACCGTACCCTCCCCAGAGCTCCCGGCTCCGTCCGAGCGGAGGCCATCCCGCCCATGGCGGCGCGATCGACCAGGCTCCGCAGCGGCCGACGGCTGTGCCGAGCAGCGGAGGGGCGACATCCATGGCGTCCGAGCAGATCGGCTACCGGGGGCCCACGGCCTGCGCCGCCGCGGGTATCACCTACCGGCAGCTCGACTACTGGGCCCGTACGGGTCTGGTCGAACCGAGCGTGCGGCCGGCCCATGGATCGGGCACGCAGCGGCTGTACAGCTTCCGCGACGTCGTCGTGCTGAAGATCGTCAAGCGGTTCCTGGACACGGGCGTCTCCCTGCAGAACATCCGTACCGCGGTCCAGCACCTGCGTGAGCGAGGCTTCAGCGACCTGGAGCGCATGACGCTGATGAGCGACGGGGCCACGGTCTACGAGTGCACCTCGCCCGATGAGGTGCACGCCCTGCTCCAGGGCGGCCAGGGCGTCTTCGGCATCGCCGTGGGCGTGGTGTGGCGGGACGTGGAGAGCGCGCTGTCCCAGCTGCACGGGGAGCGCGTCGACACCGGGGAGACCCTGGTCGGGCACAACCCGATGGACGAGCTGGCCCGGCGGCGGAACAAGGCGGTCTGAGGCCGTCCGGGGCCTTCGGAGACCCTCAGGGAACGGCCGTTGTCAGTGGCGTAGGGCAGCATCGGAGATGTGAGATCCGCGCCCACGATCCTGCACCTCGACATGGACGCCTTCTTCGCCTCGGTGGAGCAGGCGTCCAAACCGAGCCTGCGCGGGAAGGCGGTCGTCGTGGGCGGGCTCGGGCCGCGGGGTGTGGTGGCCACCGCCTCGTACGAGGCACGGGTCTTCGGCGTCCACTCGGCGATGCCCATGGCGCAGGCCCGGCGGCGCGCGCCGAACGCCGCGTACCTGGTGCCGAGGTTCGCCCTCTACCGGTCGGTCAGCGAGCAGGTGATGGGGTTGTTGAAGGCCCTGTCACCGCTGGTGGAGCCGCTGAGTCTGGACGAGGCGTTCGTGGACCTGGAGGCCGGCGGCGCGGCCTGGGACGAGCGGTCGGCGCGGCTGGCCGGGGCGAAGCTGCGCGCGGACATACGAGCGGTCACGGGACTCACCGGGTCGGTGGGGCTCGCGGCCTCCAAGATGCTGGCGAAGATCGCCTCGGAACAGGCCAAGCCGGACGGACTGGTACTGATCGAGCCGGGCACGGAGCGGGCCCTGCTGGGGCCGCTGCCGGTCCGCACCCTGCCGGGCGTCGGGCCGGCGACCGGTGATCACCTGCGGCGGGCGGGGATCCACACGGTCGACGAGCTCGCCGAGGCCGGGGAGGACGAGCTCGTACGGCTGCTGGGCAAGGCCCACGGGCACGCGCTGTTCGCGATGGCGCTCGCCCGGGACGAGCGGCCCGTGGTGGCCGAGCGGGAGGCCAAGTCGATCTCGGTCGAGGACACATACGACGTGGACATCCACGACCGGGTGCGGGTGGGGACGGAGGTGCGGCGACTCGCGGACCGGTGCGTGCGCAGGCTGCGGGAGGCGGGCCTGTCGGGGCGGACCATCGTGCTGAAGGTGCGCCGGTACGACTTCTCGACCCTCACCCGGTCCGAGACGCTGCGGGGCCCCACGGACGATCCGGCGGTGGTGCGGGAGGCGGCCGCGCGGCTGCTGGACTCGGTCGACACGACGGGCGGGGTGCGGTTGCTGGGGGTCGGGGTCAGCGGGCTGGCCGACTACACGCAGGAGGACCTGTTCGCGCAGGCGGCGGGCGTACCCGCCGACGACCTCCCGCACGAGGAGACCGAGGCCGAGGCCGCGCCCGCGCCGGAGCCGGAGACACCCGCCGAGCGGCGCTGGCCGGCGGGGCACGACGTACGGCACGCCGTGCACGGGCCCGGATGGGTGCAGGGCAGTGGGCTGGGCCGGGTCACGGTGCGCTTCGAGACACCCGACTCGGAGCCGGGCCGGGTGAAGACCTTCCGCGTCGACGACCCGGCTCTGCAACCGGCGCAGCCGCTGCCGCTGGTGCCCCGAAGACCCGGGGAGGCCGAGGGCGCGGGGGCCGGCGGAGGAGTGCGGGCGGAGGGCGGGTGAGCGGGCGGATCAGGCCGACTTGTCGTTCTCGGCGAGTTTGCCGAAGTCGCGGTCAGGGAGGGGAGGGGGAGCGGCGAGGTCCAGGCCGTAGTGGTGGTAGAGCTGGAGTTCCTGCTCGGGGGAGAGGTGGCGGCCCACGCCGAAGTCGGGGGCGTCCTTGATAAGGGCGCGTTCGAAGGGGACGTGGAGGGCGCCGTCGATGAGTTCGCTGGGTTCCAGGGGGACGAAGGCGTCCCTGCTGAACAGGCCGGTGCGTATCGCCGCCCACTCCGGTATGCCGGTGGCGTCGTCGAGGTAGACCTCGTCGATCGTGCCGATCCGGGTTCCGTTGCGGTCGAACGCCTTGCGGCCGATCAGATGGCGCGGATCGATGTCGGTCTGCACAGGCCCTCCACTGGTCGCAAACTCATCCATAAGCACTACAAAACGGCACAATCGGCTGAACGGCCACTCGAAGGTTCTGGTGTGGTGCTCGCTGGTACGCTGGCAAACGGCTGCTGACCCCGTGCGGGAGAGCCCTCCGGACACCATCGGGGGCGCCGAAGGAGCAAATCCTCCCCGGAATCTCTCAGGCACACGTACCGCACGGACGAGGTCACTCTGGAAAGCAGGGCGGGTGTCGACGGCTTCCGCTCTCACCGACGGTGAAAGCCGGGCGCCTTCGGGCCGTCCGGTGAAGCTCTCAGGTCGAGATGACAGAGGGGGAGGCCGTTCGGGCACCCGCGCCGTGGTGCCCCTCGAAGGTCGTCGGACCAGGAGGCCTCCTCAATGACCGCTCCTCGCACTCCGCTCTCCGAGCTCGAACGGGGAATCCCCTTCGAGCAGCGCCACATCGGCCCCGACCACGAGGCGCGGGCCAAGATGCTCGCCCAGGTCGGCTACGGCTCGCTGGACGAGCTGACGGCCGCCGCCGTGCCGGACGTGATCAAGAACGCCGACGCGCTGGACCTGCCGGGTGCCCGGAGCGAGGCCGAGGTGCTGGCCGAGCTGCGCACGCTGGCCGACCGCAACGAGGTGCTCGGCTCCATGATCGGGCTCGGGTACTACGGGACCTTCACCCCGCCCGTCATCCTGCGCAACGTGATGGAGAACCCGGCCTGGTACACGGCGTACACGCCGTACCAGCCGGAGATCTCCCAGGGCCGGCTCGAGGCGCTGCTGAACTTCCAGACCATGGTCGCCGAGCTCACCGGCCTGCCGACCTCGGGGGCCTCGCTGCTCGACGAGGGCACCGCCGCCGCCGAGGCGATGGCGCTGTCCCGGCGCATGGGCAAGAACAAGAAGGGCCTGTTCCTGGTCGACGTGGACGCGCTGCCGCAGACCATCGCCGTGATCGAGACCCGCGCCGAGCCGACCGGCGTCGAGGTCGTCGTCGCCGACCTGAGCGAGGGCATCCCCGCCGAGGTCGCCGGACGCGAGATCAACGGCGTGCTGATCCAGTACCCGGGCGCCTCCGGCGCCGTACGCGACATCAAGCCGGTGATCGACCAGGCGCACGAGCTCGGCGCGCTCGTCACCGTCGCCGCCGATCTGCTCGCCCTCACGCTGCTGAAGTCGCCCGGTGAGCTGGGCGCGGACATAGCGGTCGGCACCACGCAGCGCTTCGGTGTGCCGATGGGCTTCGGCGGGCCGCACGCCGGCTACATGGCCGTGCAGGAGAAGATGGCGCGCAGCCTGCCCGGACGGCTCGTCGGCGTCTCCGTCGACGCGGACGGGAACAAGGCCTACCGCCTCGCCCTGCAGACCCGTGAGCAGCACATCCGCCGCGAGAAGGCCACCAGCAACATCTGCACCGCCCAGGTGCTGCTCGCCGTCATGGCCGGCATGTACGCGGTCTACCACGGCCCGGAGGGGCTGCGGCTGATCGCCCGGCGCACCCACCGGTACGCCACCGTCCTCGCCGAAGGGCTGCGGGCCGGCGGAGCCGAGATCGTGCACGGCTCCTACTTCGACACGCTGACCGTGCGCGTCCCCGGGCGGGCCGCCGAGGTCGTCGCCGCCGCCCGTGACAACGGCGTCAACCTGCGTCTCGTCGACGCCGATCACGTCTCGATCGCCTGCGACGAGACCACCACCCGGGAGCGGCTGACCGCCGTGTGGAGCGCCTTCGGCGTCGACGGCGACGCCGAGGCGCTGGACGCGGCCGCGCGGGACACACTGCCGGACGCCCTGCTGCGCGACGACGAGTACCTGACCCACCCGGTCTTCCGGCAGCACCGCTCCGAGACCGCGATGCTGCGCTACCTGCGCCGGCTCTCCGACCGCGACTACGCGCTGGACCGCGGCATGATCCCGCTGGGCTCCTGCACCATGAAGCTCAACGCGACCACCGAGATGGAGCCGGTCACCTGGCCCGAGTTCGGTCAGCTGCACCCCTTCGTGCCCGCCGAGCAGGCGCGGGGCTACCTCACGCTCATCCACGAGCTGGAGGAGCGTCTCGCCGAGGTCACCGGCTACGACAAGGTGTCCCTCCAGCCCAACGCCGGTTCCCAGGGCGAACTGGCCGGCCTGCTCGCCGTACGCGGCTACCACCGGGCCAACGGCGACGAGCAGCGCACCGTTTGCCTGATCCCGTCCTCCGCGCACGGCACCAACGCCGCCAGTGCCGTGATGGCCGGCATGAAGGTCGTCGTCGTCAAGACGTCCGACGACGGTGAGATCGACGTCGCGGACCTGCGGGCGAAGATCGCGCAGCACCGCGACGAGCTCGCCGTGCTGATGATCACGTACCCCTCGACGCACGGCGTGTTCGAGGAGCACGTCGCCGACATCTGTGCCGAGGTGCACGAGGCCGGCGGCCAGGTGTACGTGGACGGCGCCAACCTCAACGCCCTGGTGGGTCTGGCCAAGCCGGGCCACTTCGGCGGTGACGTCTCGCACCTGAACCTGCACAAGACCTTCTGCATCCCGCACGGCGGCGGTGGCCCCGGCGTCGGTCCGGTCGGCGTACGGGCGCACCTGGCGCCGTACCTGCCCAACCACCCGCTCCAGCCGGAGGCCGGCCCGGAGACCGGCGTCGGCCCCATCTCGGCGGCGCCGTGGGGCTCGGCGGGCATCCTGCCGATCTCCTGGGCGTACGTCCGTCTCATGGGCGGCGAGGGCCTCAAGCGGGCCACCCAGGTGGCCGTGCTCAGCGCCAACTACATCGCCAAGCGCCTGGAGCCGCACTACCCGGTGCTCTACACCGGCCCCGGCGGGCTGGTCGCGCACGAGTGCATCATCGACCTGCGTCCGCTGACCAAGGCGACCGGCGTCAGCGTGGACGACGTCGCCAAGCGGCTGATCGACTACGGCTTCCACGCGCCGACGATGTCCTTCCCGGTGGCCGGCACGCTGATGATCGAGCCCACCGAGTCCGAGGACCTCACCGAACTCGACCGGTTCTGCGAGGCGATGATCGCGATCCGCGCGGAGATCGAGAAGGTCGGCTCCGGCGAGTGGCCCGCGGACGACAACCCGCTGCGCAACGCCCCGCACACCGCCGCCGCGCTCGGCGGGGAGTGGGAGCACGCGTACGCCCGCGAGGAGGCCGTCTTCCCGGCCGGAGTGAGCGCCGCCGACAAGTACTGGCCGCCGGTGCGCCGCATCGACCAGGCCTTCGGCGACCGCAACCTGGTCTGCTCCTGCCCGCCGCTGGACGCGTACGAGGGCTGACACGCGCCGGAGGGGCCCCTTTGTGGAGGGGCCCCTCCGGCATGTGCGGCTACGCCGGGTACGCGTGCGTCTGCGTCGCCTTGACCGTCGCCCAGACCGTCGCACCCGGGTGCAGGTCGAGCTCGGCCGCGGCGACCGTGGTGAGGTCGGCGGCCAGGGCGAGTTCGCCGGTGAGCTCCACGCGGATCTGGTCCCCGTGGGTCTCCAGACCGGCGACCTCACAGCGCCAGAGGTTGCGGGCGCTGGAGCCGGTCGGCCGGTCCCGGTACAGGGTGACGGCACCGGGCGGGAACGCCACGAAGGCGGGACCGGAGAGGTCCTCCGTGGTGCTCACGGCGGAGCCCGCGTCGAGCCGCACCGTGTGGCCGTCGGCCCGCCCGCGGTACAGGTTGAGGCCGACGAGCTGGGCGATGTACTCGGTGCGTGGGTGGCGGGCGATGTCGGAGGGCGTGCCCTCCTGCACGATCCGGCCCCGCTCCACGACGACCAGGCGGTCGGCGAGCACCATGGCGTCCAGCGGATCGTGCGTGACCAGGACGGCGACGGCCTCGAACGCGGCCAGATGGCGGCGGAGCTGCGCGCGCACCTCCAGCCGGGTGCGGGCGTCCAGCGCGGCGAGCGGTTCGTCCAGGAGCAGCAGCCGGGGACGGGTGGCCAGGGCGCGGGCGAGGGCCACCCGCTGGGCCTGGCCGCCGGACAGCCGCCGGGGCTTGGCGCCCGCGTGCTCGGCCAGCCCCATGCGGTCGAGCCATTCGGCGGCCTGCGCGCGTGCCTCCGCCTTGCCGGCGCCCCGGCAGCGCGGCCCGAAGGCCACGTTGTCGAGCGCGGTCAGGTGCGGGAAGAGCAGGTAGTCCTGGAAGACGACACCCACCGGGCGGGACTCCGGCGGGGTGTGGCGCAGGTCCGCGCCGTCCAGCCGCAGGTGTCCGGCGCCGAGCGGGGCGAGGCCCGCGAGGGCGCGCAGGGCGGTGGTCTTGCCGGCCCCGTTCGGGCCCAGCAGGGCGACGACGTCACCGGGCGCGGCGGTCAGCGCGACGTCCAGGCGGAAGGAGCCGCGATCCACGACGAGGTGCGCGTCGAGGCCCTCGGCGGCCGGGTCCGGCGTCTTCCCGGCATTCTTCGGCATGACCATCAGACGGCCCTCATCCAGCGGTCCCGCAGCCCGGCCAGTACGGCGACGGACACCGCCAGCAGGACCAGGCTGAGGGCGATCGCGGCGGCCGGGTCGTTCTGCAGGGCGAGGTAGACCGCGAGCGGCATGGTCTGGGTGCGGCCGGGGAAGTTGCCGGCGAAGGTGATCGTCGCGCCGAACTCCCCGAGGGCCCGCGCCCAGGCCAGTACGGCACCGGCCGCGACGCCGGGAGCGATCAGCGGCAGCGTGACCCGGCGGAACGCGGTGAAGCGGGAGGCGCCCAGGGTGGCGGCCGCCTCCTCGTAGCGCGGATCGGCGGCCCGCAGCGTGCCCTCGACGCTGATGACGAGGAACGGCATCGCCACGAACGTCTCGGCGAGGACGACGCCCGTGGTGGTGAAGGGCAGGGTGACGCCGAACCACGCGTCCAGCCACTGACCGACGACGCCGTTGCGACCCAGGGCGAGCAGCAGGGCGACACCGCCCACGACCGGGGGCAGCACCAGCGGGAGCGTCACCAGGGCGCGGACCAGGCCGCGGCCGGGGAAGTCCGTACGGGCCAGCAGCCAGGCCAGCGGAACGCCGACGACCAGGCTCAGCGCGGTCGCCGTCGTGGCGCACAGCAGCGACAGGCGCAGCGCCTCCCACACCTCGGGGCTGGTCAGCTGCTCGGGGAGGCTGCGCCAGGGGGCGCGCAGGAGGAGGGCGAGGAGGGGCACGAGGAGGAACGCCAGGCCCAGGAGGGCGGGCGCGAGGAGGGCGAGGGGGACCCCGCGGCCGGGGGCGCGGGGGCGTGCCTTCCGAGGGGTTTCCCGACGGGTGGTCATGGCTTCAGGAACCCCGCCCCGCCCAGTACCTTCCGGCCCTCCGGCGACTTGACCAGGGCCACGAACTCCTCCGCCGCCGAGGGGTTCGGGGCGTTCTCGAGCAGGGCGATCGGATAGTCGTTGACGGCCTCGGCGGACTCCGGGAATTCCACGCCCTCCACCTTGTCACCGGCCGCCTTCACGTCCGTGCGGTACACGACGGCGGCGTCGGCCTCCTTCAGTTCGACCTTCGTCAGGGCGCTCTTGACGTCCTGCTCGTAGGAGACCGGCTCCAGCTCCACGCCGCCGGCGGCGAGGGCGGTCCGCGCGGCGGCTCCGCAGGGCACCGTCTCGTCGCACAGCACCACCTTGAGGCCGGACGCGGTCAGATCCTCGAGGGAGTCGATCGCGTGCGGGTTGCCCGGCACGGTGGCGATCTCCAGCCGGTTGCGGGCGAACGTGCTCGGGCTGCCCGCCGTGAGCCCCTCGTCCGTGACGAGCTTCATCGTTTTCGCACTGGCCGCCGCGAAGACATCGGCCGGGGCACCGCTGTCGATGCCGGCGGCCAGGCCGTCGCTGCCGCCGAAGTTGAAGGTGACCTCGGTCCCCGGGTGCTCCTCCTCGAAGCGCTCGCCCAGTGTCGTGAAGCTCTCCTTCAGCGAGGCGGCCGCGAAGACGGTGACCGCGCCGGTGACGCCCTGCCCGCCGGACTCCGCGGACGAGTCCGAGCCGGACGCGGAGCAGGCGCTCAGTACCAGTAGGGCGGCGGCTGCCCCGGCGCCGGTGATCCGGCGGGGCCGATGGGGACGGGGCATCTCGGAGTACTCCCTCTGGGGCCGGGGAAGAGCTCGCAGAGCCCTCCCGATACGCCGATCATACTGACGCATCTGCCAGGTGTTCACTCATTTCCCATTGCATGAGCCAGGGGAAGATGTCAGAGGGGGTGCATGTGCGTTCGCTCGGGTGTGCTGTGGTCGTCAGGTGCGGTCGATGTGGACGTTCGTCGACTTCACGCGGGCCGTGGCCTCCATGCCGACCTCCAGCCCCAGTTCCTCGACGGCCTCCCGGGTGAGCAGCGAGACGAGGCGGTGCGGTCCGGCCTGGATCTCGACCTGGGCGGCGACGTCGCCGAGCTTGATCGCGGTGACGATGCCGGGGAAGGCGTTGCGGGCGGAGGTGTACGGGGTGCCCTCCTCGACGGCACCGGCCCTGGCGAGTTCGACGGAGAACGCCGCCAGGGCCCGTCCGTCGACGAGCCGGCGTCCGCCGTCGTCGCGGTGGGTGGTGATACGTCCCGCGTCCGCCCAGCGGCGGGCGGTGTCCGGGCTCACGCCGAGCAGCCTCGCTGCCTGGCCGATCGTGTAGGACTGCATGCCGGTCACGATAGGCGGTGTCGCGGGCGCGTCAGCCCCGCTCGGCGGGAGCGGCCGTGTTCGCGCGGACGACGATGCCCGTGCCCGGTTCCACGCGGGGGAGCCCGCCGGGCCCACGACCACCGGCGGCACCTCCGGGATGCGCAACTCCTCGTGCGGCGCGGACTCCGGCACCGAGGTCACGAGGATGACGCCGTCGGACGCGCGGGCCCGCAGGTTGCGCACCCGCTCCCGGGCGTCACCGGAGCGCCCGTGGACCGCCGTCACCACCGTGCCCGTCCCGGCGCCGCGGACGATCTCCACGGCCCGGGGGTCGCCGAAGACGAGGCCGAGCAGGGCCGTACGGGAGGGGGAGGCGGCAGGGCGCTTGCGGTTGCCGTGACGGCGCAGCGGGTCCTCGACCCGGGCGCGGGTGTTCCCGGGGAGACGCCGGAGCGGCCGCTGACCGGGCGGGAGGCGGCCGGCACGGAGACGCCGGCCCGCCGGGCGATCTCCGTGATCGTGACTCCGCCCCCGGTACCGGCCCCGTGCTGCCGCTTGCCCCGTCTCCGTGACGAAACCCGCGGAACGTCCAGGAGCCCTCCGGAAGGCGGAGGCCCGTGGGAAGGCGTCGCGGGGCGGACTCCTGCGGGGGAGCGGCCGGTCTACCCCTTTCACGCGCCGGGTCACCGTGAGTGATCCGCCCCGACACGCGTCGGGGCCGGCGCGCGGGATGTTCCGCGTCCGGCCCCGGTGTCCCCGGGCGGACCCCGTTCCGCCCGGTCGTGCTCAGGCGGTGGTCAGGCTGGCGTCCCGGGGACGCTGCGGGGCGATGACGCTGCCGTCGGGCAGGAGCTCACCGGTGTCCTCGAAGAACACGACACCGTTGCACAGCAGGCTCCAGCCCTGCTCCGGGTGGTGTGCCACGAGACGGGCGGATTCCCGGTCGGCGGAGTCGGCTGAGGGGCACGGTGGCTGGTGCTGGCACATGGATGGGATCTCTCGCTCTGTGGTGACCTGTGAGTCGGCTGTCGTTTCAGTTCCGCGGCGTGAAGCTTCGCTCATGGCCGCCCCCCCGTTGTGATAGGTCGGTCGGAAACCAGTGTTGCCCCACGGACGAGGATCCGCAGGGATTTCGCGGCACCGCTCCTCACAGGTTGAGGACGCGTCACCCGTGCGGACGGTTCATCTCAACTGCACTGTCAATTCGGGTGGTTCGCCGTGGTCGGATGGGGCTAGTCCCCTGGGAACGGCACGTACCCCGCCGCGTCGGGAGTTTTGGGCGGCGGGGTACGCGGTGTCTTCTCAGGCGGGTGAGCCGAGCAGGCGGGTCGGTGCCACCCGGTGCGTCAGGACCGGGAGCAGGTCGGCGAACCGGTGCGGGCGGTGGGCCGCGATGCCGGGCGGTGCCGGGGCGAGCGGGACGAGCAGATCGTCGGCGGCCGGGTGGCCGGTGGCGCCGTCCGCGGTGGGATCGCCGTGCAGCCAGAGCGCCAGCATGTAGAGCCCCGGCACCGAGAGCAGCCGGGGCTGGTACGGCTGCGTCATGGCCTCGGCCTGACGCAGCGCGAACTCGGTGGAGGTGATGTAGGGGCCCTCGAAGAAGCGGGAGAACGTCCAGCCGTCGGCGGTGAGCACGGTGTCCGCGGCGGCGACCGCGCGGTCACCGGTACGGATCAGGAAACGCCAGCCGGCCAGCCGGGTCGTGGTTCCGCCGTCGGGGGCGGTCCGGTCCAGGACGTGCACGGGGAGGGGCAGCTCGGCCGAGGTGGGTCCCTGGGCGACGAGCAGAGAGGGGGTTCGGGCTTCGCGGACCGCGGCCGGAGAGGAGAGCGCGGTCAGGACGGAACGCAGTGCGGGCGTGGGAGCCGGAGGGACATGCAGCGGCATGGTGGGTCGCCTCTCATTCGAAGGCACAGTGGCGCGAGGGCGGGGCGGGGCGTGGCGGACGGCGCTGTCAGCTCGCGAAGGTCAGAGAGGCAGGGGCCGGGACCCGAGTCCGGGAGACGGGGGCGAGGAGTGCCGTACGCCACCTCTCGGCTGGATCACTCGAGCCGTGGGCGCCAACCTTCTGCCTTGTGCGCAAAGTTTATACGACGCGTGTTCAGACTGTGTTTCCGCTAGCTGTTTTCGACCGGCGGAACAAGGGTACTTCTGGCCGGTGAAACGCGAAAAACATCCCGATTTCAGGCAGGGTGCACGCCGATGACCTCGGAAAATGACCGCGAAGCGGTCGGCCAATTCTCGTCGACGTTTTTCACGAGTTCGCAACAGGCCCGCAAGTCGCCTTCCGCGCCATGCCCCGTGAATGTGCCACTGGTCACCGTCGACCAGACTAGCGGTCGATGGTGCCGTCCGGGGCGTTATCGATCGCATCGACGGGGCATCCTTGCCTGTGGACCGGGACCCCGGCGGACGATCTTGGGTCCGCCCGTGCGAGGAAGGACGCTTCGATGGGGGAGAAGGTCGTGGCAGGTCAGTTCGACCTCTCCGATCGCCAGCGCTACCGGGAGAAGCTCCGCAGCTGCCTGACGGGCTTGGAGCGACTCCTGGCGGAGAAGCGGTTCGACCGCCCCAAGAACCTCATGGGGCTGGAGATCGAATTGAATCTCGCGGGCGCCGACGGCATGCCGAAAATGTTGAATGCGCAAGTCCTCGAAAGGATCGCCAGCAGGGACTTCCAAACAGAGCTCGCCATGTTCAATCTGGAAGTGAACATCGCCCCTCACCGATTGGGCGGGCGGGTATTCGACCGACTCGACGAGGAGCTGCGCACTTCGCTCGCGTACGCCGACCGGAAAGCCGGTGAGGTGGACGCGGGGATCGTGATGATCGGCATCCTGCCGACACTGGACCGGGACGACCTGGTCTCCTCGAATCTTTCCGACGTCGACCGCTACGCATTGCTCAACGAGCAGATCGTGGCCGCGCGCGGTGAGGACTTCACGCTCGACATCGACGGTGTCGAGCGCCTCAGCTGCACCTCCAAGTCCATCGCTCCCGAGGCCGCCTGTACTTCGGTGCAGCTGCACCTCCAGGTCACCCCGGAGCGCTTCGCCGGCGTGTGGAACGCGGCCCAGGCCGTCGCCGCCGTCCAGGTCGCCGTCGGCGCCAACTCGCCGTTCCTGTTCGGGCGCGAACTGTGGCGCGAGTCCCGGCCCCCGCTGTTCCAGCAGTCCACCGACACGCGCCCGCCCGAGCTCCAGGCCCAGGGCGTGCGGCCGCGCACCTGGTTCGGGGAGCGGTGGGTGACGTCGGCCTTCGACCTGTTCGAGGAGAACCTGCGTTACTACCCGGCCCTGCTGCCCATCTGCGACGACGAGGACCCGCTCGAGGTGCTGGACCGGGGCGGCGTCCCCTCACTCGCGGAACTCGTCCTGCACAACGGCACCGTCTACCGCTGGAACCGTCCCGTCTACGGCGTCGCCGACGGCGTCCCCCACCTGCGCGTGGAGAACCGCGTCCTGCCCGCCGGCCCCACCGTCACCGACGTCATCGCCAACGCGGCCTTCTACTACGGCGTGGTCCGCGCCCTCGCCGAGGACAGCCGGCCGGTGTGGACCCGGCTGCCGTTCGAGGCGGCGGCCGCCAACTTCGACGCCGCCTGCGAGCACGGCATCGACGCCCGCCTCGTCTGGCCCCGGCGCGGCCGTCTCGGTGGGCTGGGCGAGGTGGACGCGGTCACCCTCGTACGGGACGAACTGCTGCCGCTCGCCGAGGCCGGGCTGGACGCGTGGGGGATCGAGCCCGCCGACCGCGATCTGTACCTCGGGGTGATCGAGGAGCGGTGCCGGCGGAGGGTGAACGGCGCGACCTGGCAGGCCGCGACCTTCCACCGGGCCCTGGACCTGGGCCTCGGCCGGGAGGCCGCCCTGGCCGCCACCACCCTCCGCTACCGGGAGCTGACGCAGCAGGGCGAGCCGGTGCACAGCTGGCCGGTGGGACTGCCGGAACGGGTGCCCGCGGCCTGACGCCGTCACCGGCCCCCCGGCCGGGCGCACAGCCGCTGCCCTCATACTGATCGGACCGATCGGTGATGTGGAGGCAGGTGTGCAGGCGGAGGCGGGCCCGGCGGCCGATTCGTACCCTGAGCGGAGGCCCTCGCGGACGACGTTCCGCGACGAGACGCTCCTCGTGCTCGCGCTGTCGCTCGGCGCGAGCGGAGTGTCGGCCCTGATCAGCTTCGTCGGCTCGGTCACCGAACCGGGCGGTCTGAAGGACCAGGCGGCCACCCTCAACGCCTCGGCAGCGCCGGGCCGCCCCTGGCTGGACCTCGCCTGGCAGCTCTTCGGGATCACCACGGCGCTCGTGCCGGTGGCGCTCGTCGCGCACTTCCTGCTGCGCGAGGGCGCGGGGCTGCGCACCCTCGGCTTCGACCGCACCCGGCCCTGGTCCGACCTCGGCCGCGGAGCGGCGGTCGCGGCGGGCATCGGCAGCAGCGGCATCGCCTTCTACCTGGCCATGCGCGGCCTCGGCTTCAACCTCACCGTGGTGCCGGAGGCGCTGCCCGAGGTGTGGTGGAAGTACCCCGTGCTGATCCTCTCGGCGATGCAGAACTCGATCCTCGAGGAGGTCGTCGTCGTCGGCTACCTGCTGCGCCGGCTGGACCAGCTGGGCTGGTCCCCGGGCGCCTCGCTGGCGGCCGGTTCGGTGCTGCGCGGCTCGTACCACCTCTACCAGGGCATCGGCGGCTTCATCGGGAACATGGTGATGGGCGTGGTGTTCGTGTACCTCTACCGGCGCTGGGGGCGCGTCGGTCCGCTGGTGGTCGCGCACACGCTGCTCGACGTCGGGGCGTTCGTGGGGTACGCGCTGCTGGCCGGCGAGGTGGACTGGCTGCCGACGGCGTGAGGCGGCGGCGAAGGGGCGTGCGGAGCGGCCGTACGCCCCTTCGCCGTACCGGGTTCAGACCAGCAGGTCCCCCTCGATGACCGTCACGGCCCGTCCGCCCAGCAGGGTGCGCCCGCCGCGCACCTCGGTGCGGACGCGGCCGGAGCGCGGCGAGGCCTGGAGGCCGGTGAGGGTGGAACGGCCGAGGCGCTCGGACCAGTACGGGGCCAGAGCGGTGTGCGCGCTGCCGGTGACCGGGTCCTCGTCGATGCCGACGTTCGGGAAGAAGCAGCGGGAGACGAAGTCGTAGCCGAGGGCGGGGTTCTCCGCGCGGGCGGTGGCGATGAGGCCGCGCTCGGAGTAGGCGGACAGGGCCTTGAGGTCGGGCCGCAGGGCGTGGACGGTCCGCTCGTCGGCGACCTCGACGAGCAGGTCCCCGATGTTCGGGCCGGTGTCGAACGCCGTGAGCGGCCGGGCGCCCAGCGCCTCGGCGACGCCCTCTGGGACGTCGACCGCGGTGAGCGGGGCGGTGGGGAAGTCCAGGGTGACGGAGCCGGCCTCGCCGGGCGTGGCGATGAGGACGCCGCTGCGGGTGGCGAAGCGCACCGGGCCCCGGTGCGCGCCGGTGGTGTACAGGACGTGCGCGGTGGCCAGTGTCGCGTGGCCGCACATCGCGACCTCGGTGGTGGGGGTGAACCAGCGCAGCGCCCAGTCGGCCTCGCCGCCCGCGGGGAGCGGGTGGGCGAAGGCCGTCTCGGCGTGGTTGACCTCCAGGGCGACGTTCTGCAGCCAGGGGTCGTCCGGGAAGGCGTCAAGCAGTAGCACTCCGGCGGGGTTGCCGGCGAAGGGCCGGTCGGTGAAGGCGTCGACGATTCGAATCCGCATGCCCTGACCGTACGGGTGGCGCGCGGTCCCGG
Organism: Streptomyces sp. NPDC018964; assembly: GCF_044390325.1. Lineage (NCBI taxonomy): Bacteria > Bacillati > Actinomycetota > Actinomycetes > Kitasatosporales > Streptomycetaceae > Streptomyces > Streptomyces sp. NPDC018964. The sequence goes on along the minus strand of NZ_JBIRYZ010000001.1, from coordinate 586,468 downwards.
GCCAAGGCCAATCCGCGGGTGGCGGCCCGGCCGAGGGTTGTCGAACGAACTGTTCCGATATATCGTTGAAGCATCGCGATGGATCAACGATGGAATGGAGTGGTTGCGATGCGTGCCCATGGTCACGAGCACGGACACGGCGGCCCGCGGGGCGGCCGGGGCGACTTCGAGCGGCTGCGGGCGGCCTTCGGGCCCTTCGGTCCGGGTGGCCCGGGTGGCCCCGGCGGCCCCTTCGGCCCGGGCTTCGGGCACGGCGGCCCCTGGGGCGGGCGAGGGCGCGGCGGACCGAGGGGAAGGGCGCGGCGCGGTGATGTGCGGGCCTCGATCCTGGCCCTGCTGAAGGACCGTCCGATGCACGGCTACGAGATGATCCAGGAGATCGCCGAGCGCAGCGGCGGGGCGTGGAAACCCAGTCCCGGCTCGGTGTACCCCACCCTCCAGTTGCTGGAGGACGAGGGGCTGATCACCAGCGAGTCCGAGGGCGGCAAGAAGCTGTTCTCGCTCACCGACACCGGCCGCTCGGCGGCCGGGGAAGGTCCCGAGGCTCCCTGGGAGGAGGCCTCGCGCGGGATCGACTGGGAGGCGCTGAGTGAGATCCGGCAGGCCGGCTTCGGCCTGATGGAGGCCTTCGGACAGGTCTGGAAGACGGGCAGCAAGGAGCAGCGGGAAAAGGCTCTCACCGTCATCAACGAGGCCCGCAAGAAGCTGTACCTGATCCTCGCCGACGAGGACTGACGGGTCGGTGAGGACCGTCGAGGGGCGTGACGCAAACCGGCGCGCGCCCCTCGGGCGGAAACACCCTGATCTCCTTCGCAAGGAGGAGATTCCGGCCCGGGGCGTCCGCTTCCCGTGGGACGCCAAGATGCTTCCCGCCGGGGATGCCCCGGGCCCGTGGGACTGATGGGGTGGGGACGTGCAACCCCGTATCCCCCGGCAACAGGCCCAGGAGCTCCAGGAGCAGGGCGTCCACCGCGCGGAGAACGATGCCAGGCTCGGCGCCGAACTGGCAGCGGTGGTGGCCGGTGCCCGGCGCAGAGCGGTCCGGGACGGGGACCGTCAGATCGACACCGCCCACCTGCTGCATTCGCTCCTGGAGTCCGACGCCGAGGTGAGGGCCGTCTTCGGTGAGGGCCCGCGGATCGCCCGGCTGCTCGGCTACCTGGTCCAGCGCAGCATCGGCTACGGCCTGCGCTGGCAGGGCGCGGTCGAGGACTCCGGCGGCATCCCCGTGGTGACCGAGGCCGCGGGCCTCTCGCCGCTGGCCGCGAGCTGCATGGAGTACGCCCACGAGCGCGCCGCCCGCCACGGCCGCGGCCCGGCGTGCGGTACGGACCTGCTCGCGGCGATCGTCGTCGACCCGCGGGCGCGTGCCGTCGAGGTCCTCGAACGCGCCGGAATCGACTCCCGCGAACTCGTCGCCCGGCTCGAGGTGCCGTCCAGCCGGTGAGACAGGTGCCACAAAGGGTGACGCTCCTGTCGGGGCCTGTCATCATGTGCCGGTGCCTACCTCTGCCAGCACCCTGGGTGACCACCGAAAAGGCGTCGGACTCGGCCTCGCGCTGTTGTCCGCGCTGGCCTTCGGAGGTTCCGGTGTGGCGGCCAAGCCGCTGATCGAGGCGGGCCTCGACCCGCTCCACGTCGTATGGCTGCGAGTGGCGGGCGCGGCGCTCGTCATGCTGCCGTCGGCGGTGCGCCACCGGGGACTCCTGCGCGACAGGCCCGGACTGCTCGCCGGGTTCGGCCTGTTCGCCGTGGCCGGCGTCCAGGCCTGCTACTTCGCCGCCCTCTCCCGCATCCCCGTCGGGGTCGCGCTGCTGGTCGAGTACCTGGCGCCCGCGCTCGTGCTCGGCTGGGTGCGGTTCGTGCAGCGGCGGCCGGTGACCCGTGCCGCCGCGGTCGGCGTGGTCCTGGCGGTGGGCGGGCTCGCCTGTGTCGTGGAGGTGTGGGCGGGCCTCGGCTTCGACGCGCTCGGTCTGCTGCTCGCGCTCGGCGCGGCCTGCTGCCAGGTCGGCTACTTCGTCCTGTCCGACCGGGGAGGCGACGGCGAGGAGGCCCCCGACCCGCTCGGTGTGATCGCCTACGGGCTGCTGGTCGGCGCCGCCGTCCTGACCGTCGTCGCCCGCCCCTGGTCCATGGACTGGTCCGTGCTCGCCGGCAGCGCGGAGCTGGACGGCACACCGGTCGCCGCCTTCGTCCTGCTGGCCTGGATCGTCCTCGTCGCCACGGTGGCCGCGTACGTCACCGGGGTGGTGTCGGTGCGCCGGCTCTCCCCGCAGGTCGCCGGTGTCGTGGCCTGTCTGGAGGCGGTCATCGCCACCGTCCTCGCCTGGGTCCTGCTCGGCGAACACCTGTCGGCACCGCAGATCGTGGGCGGCGCGGTGGTCCTGGCGGGCGCTTTCATCGCCCAGTCCTCGACCCCGGTGAAGGGCTCCGGGGAGCCGGTGGCGAGTGGCGGGACCGAACGGGAGTTGTCCACGCCGGGAACGACCGCCTAGGGTGCTGATCATGCACGCACGCGCACGTGTCCTCCCGCCTCCGGCCGCCTGAGGCGGGCCCTCCGGTACATCCGCCCGGCTGGTCGCCGGGCGTGACGGTGCTGCCCGCAGACGGAGTCCGCGGATCCCGCCGCCCCGGCCCCGGCCGGGACTGACCCGGGATCCCTTCCCGAACTTCCGCGCCCACGCCGACGCGCGTGGTGCGTACATCCGCGGAGAGAACACGTGCCGAACACCGTCTCCGGCCTGCCCGTCGGGCGAGGCCTCCTCTATCTGATCGTCGCCGGTGCCGCCTGGGGCACCGCGGGCGCCGCCGCGTCGCTGGTCTACCGGACCAGCGACATGGGTCCCGTCGCCCTGTCCTTCTGGCGCTGCGCCGCAGGCCTGGTCCTGCTGCTCGCCGTCCGGCCGCTGTCCCGCCGACCCCGGTCCGCCGCACCCGAGCCGTTCGGCCGCCGGGCGCTGCGGGCCGGGGCCACCGGCACCGGGCTCGCGGTCTTCCAGACCGCCTACTTCGCGGCCGTCTCCGCCACGGGACTCGCCGTGGCCACCGTCGTCACCCTCGGCGCCGGACCCGTACTGATCGCGCTGGGCGCGCGGCTGACCCTGGGGGAGCGCCTCGGGCGCGGCGGACTGGCCGCCGTCGTGGGCGCGCTCGCCGGACTCGTCGTGCTCGTCCTCGGCGGCGGGGGCGCGGCCGTGGACCCGTGGGGCGTCCTGCTCGCCCTGGCGTCCGCGGCCGGGTACTCGGTGATGACGCTGCTCACCCGCTGGTGGGGACGTGACGGCGGCACGGACTCCTCCGGTACGACCGTCGGGGCGTTCGCGGTCACCAGCCTGGTGCTGCTGCCGTTCGCCGCGGCCGAGGGACTGGTGCCGCACACCGACGACCCCGGCGCGCTGCTGTGCCTGCTGGCGTACGTCGCCTCCGTGCCGACGGCGCTCGCGTACGGCCTCTACTTCGCCGGCGCGGCCGTCGTACGGTCGGCCACCGTCTCCGTGATCATGCTGCTGGAGCCGGTGAGCGCGGCGGTGCTCGCGGTGGCCCTCCTTGGTGAGCGGCTGACGGCGGCCACGCTGGCCGGCACCCTGCTGATGCTGGGCTCGGTCGCGGGGCTCGCGGTGGGCGAGGCGCGGGGCGCGCGGGCCCGTGAGGGGGAGCCGGCGGCCGTGCCCGGGTGACGGCGAGGGGGTCCTTCGGGGCGGGGACCCTCCGGCCGGGAGGGGCCCGCTCCGGTGCTCCGTCGTCCGAGCGACGCGGTCACTCGACGATCTCGACGGCGTCCGGCTTGGGGAACGGCAGCATCTCCCAGCCGACGGGCCAGCCACGTACTCGACGCTCCCCTCGTTCGGCTTCGAGGATCCGGGGAACACGTAGCCTCCACCACTGGTGCGGATCCTCGTCCCGGCCGGGCCACGGAACGGTGGCCGCGCGGAAACGGTCGTCGAGCCCGGCCAGTTCCGGGAGCCGCGTCACCCGCACCCGCGGAGGCAGGAGCCGCCAGGCGCCCGCCAGCGCGTGCCGGCACCGGAGCTCCGCGTCGAACTCCGGCGCGCACCACGCATAGCCCTCCTCCACGTCCGTCACGACGTTCCGCCAGCTCTCGAACAGCGAGTTGAGTGTGTACGGCTCCCCGCCGGCCCGGTGTCCGGTGGTGGCTGAGACGGCGTGGCGCACCGCCTCGTACTCCTCGGCGGTCAAAGGCGCCCCGTCCGCGGGCGCAGGCGATCGGTCCATGGACCGACTGTCCCACGCCCCGGGCGCGGATCAGCGTCCCGGGGACGTCAGGTAGCCGGGCAGTTCGGTGCCGGGGGCCAGGTGCGGGTCGGCGAGCGGGGGGCCGTAGCCCTTGCGCAGCGGGACGACGCCGGCCCAGTGGGGCAGGGCGAGGTCCTCGGGCTCGTCGTTGACGCCGCCGGTGCGGAGCTTGGCGGAGACCTCGTCCAGGTCGAGGCGGATCACCGCGGTGGCGGCCAGCTCCTTCCTGTTCGCAGGGCGGGAGTCGGCGGCGCGGCCCGGTACGACGTGGTCGACCAGGGCGTCGAGGGCCCGCCGCTTCTCCTCGGGGTCGGTGACGTCGCGCGCCGTGCCGTGCACCACCACGGAGCGGTAGTTGATCGAGTGGTGGAAGGCCGAGCGGGCCAGCACCAGCCCGTCGACGTGGGTGACGGTCAGGCAGACCGGGAGCCCGGGGTCGGCCTGGCCCGCCGCGCGCAGCGGGCGCGAGCCGGTCGAACCGTGCACGTAGAGACGCTCGCCGACCCGGCCGTACAACGTGGGCAGCACCACCGGGGCGCCGTCCCGGACGAAGCCGAGATGGCAGACGTAGCCCTCGTCGAGTATCGCGTGCACCAGCTCCTTGTCGTACGCGGCACGGTGGGGGGAGCGGGTGGGGACGGTGCGCTCGGTGGGCGGGTAGGTGGCGGAGGGCTGCTGCTGCCGGGTCCCCTGCATGGCGTTCTCCATTGCACTAGTGCATAATCGAGTTTGTGCTAGGAGAGTATCGGATCAGTGGGCGGCGCGCAGCGGAGATTTCCGCGAGCATCGAGCGCGCGGTGGGGGAGGGGGCGCTGGAGCCGGGTGAACCGCTGCCTCCCCTGCGGGAGTTGGCGGAGCGGCTCGGGGTGAACCCGAACACCGTCGCCGCCGCGTACCGGACCCTGCGCGAGCGCGGGGTGATCGAGACCGCGGGCCGGCGGGGGAGCCGGGTGCGGTCCAAGCCGGCCACCACCGCGCGTGAACTCATCCGGGTGGAGGTCCCGCCGGGCGTGCGGAACCTGTCCGAGGGCAACCCGGACCCGGCGCTGCTGCCCGCGCTGGCCGGGGCGTTCGCGGCGGCGGCCGGGGAGGGCGAGCGGGAGCCGGTGCTGTACGGGCACGCGCCCGTGGAGCCCGAACTGGCGCGGCTGGCGCGGGCCGGGCTGGACGCCGACGGCGTTCCCGACGGGCCCGTCGCGGTCACCTCGGGCGCGCTGGACGCGATGGAGCGGGTGCTCACGGCGCACCTCAGGCCCGGGGACGCGGTCGCGGTGGAGGATCCGGGGTGGGGGAGCCTGCTGGACCTGGTCCCGGCGCTGGGGCTGAGGACCGTCCCCGTGGGGGTCGACGACGAGGGCCCGCTGCCCGATGACGTACGGAGGGCACTGGCGGGCGGGGCGCGGGCCCTGATCGTCACGGACCGGGCGCAGAACCCGACCGGCGCCGCGCTGAGCGCCGCACGCGCGCGTGCCCTGCGCGCGGTGCTCGCCGGCCACCCGGAGACGCTGCTCGTCGAGGACGACCACGGGCACCACATCGTCGACCTGCCGCTGCACGCCTTGGCGGGCACGATCCGCAGCTGGGCCTTCGTGCGCTCGGCGGCCAAGGCCTACGGACCCGACCTGCGGCTCGCGGTGCTCACCGGGGACGCGGTCACCCTCGACCGGGTGCGCGGACGGCAGCGGCTCGGGCCGGGCTGGGTCAGCAGGATCGTCCAGCGCGCGGTGGTGCGGCTGTGGAGCGAGGGCGCGGTGGACCCGGCGGCCGTGGCCGCGCGGTACGGGCGGCGCCGGGAGGCGCTGATCGGGGAGCTGGCCCGGCGCGGGGTCGCCGCGCGCGGGCGCAGCGGCATGAACGTGTGGGTGCCGGTCCCCGACGAGACCGGCGCGGTCGCCCGCCTGCTGCACGCGGGCTGGGCGGTGGCGCCCGGCGCCCGCTTCCGGATGAGCGCGGAGCCGGGGATCCGGATCACGGTCTCGACGCTCGGCGAGGAGGAGATCGGGCCGCTGGCCGAGGCGATCACCGAGGCGATCGGTCCGGCCGGGGGGCCAGGGCGGACGTATGCCTGAGGTGGGTGTCCAGGGGCGGGCCGCCCGCGGTCGGCTGCGTCGGTGGTGAGCTCCGGAGGGCGGGCCGGGCGGGGGTGCTCGCGCGGTCCGGCGTTTGCGGGGGGCCTCCCCTGCTCCCGGCTCCGCTCGAGCGAGGGACCCCATCGTCCCGGGGGCGCCTCCCAGGCCTTTGAGGCACCGAGGGAGGCACCACTGCCCGCGGCGACGGGGTGGGGGCTACGCGGGCTTCCTCGGTCTCACCTGGGTGAGGGCCGCGCCCGCCAGGACGATCGCCGCGCCCACCGGTGTCGACCAGGTCAGGGTCTCGCCGAGGAGGGCGATGCCGGCCGCGGCGGCGATCACCGGGACGAAGTAGGTGACCATCTGGCCGGTCGTCGGGCCGACCTCGGCGACCAGGCCGTACTGGATGAGCACGGCCAGACCCGTGCCCAGCGTGCCCAGCGCGGCGATCGCCAGCAGCGGGCCGACGGCGAACCTGGTCGGCAGTGTGGTGAACAGCGGCGTGACGACGGCCAGTTGGACCGTGGCCAGCAGCAACTGGCCGCCGGTCAGGGAGAGGTTCGAGTGGCTGCTGCCCGCCAGGGTGCGGCGGACGTAGATCCAGCCGACGGGGTAGCTCAGCGAGGCCAGCAGGGCCAGCGTCGTGCCGCGGGCGTCCAGGCCCTCGAAGCCCTGCCAGGCGCCCAGCACGGTCAGCACCCCGAGGAAGCCGAGGCCGAGCCCCGCCACCCGCACCCGGGTCGGCCGGTCCTCGGACAGCGCCACCAGTGACAGGGCCATGCCCCACAGCGGCGAGGTCGCGTTGCAGATGCCGGCCAGCGTGGACGGGATGGTCAGTTCCGCGAAGGCGAACAGCGAGAACGGCAGGGCGTTCAGCAGGAACCCGGCGACCGCGAGGTGACCCCAGGTGCGCGCACCGCGCGGCAGCCCCTCCCGCCGCACCGCCATCGCCACCGCCAGGACGGCGGTACCGAAGGCCAGTCGGCCGAAGGTGACCTGGAAGGGGGCGTAGCCCTGGGTGCCGACCTTGATGAGGAGGAAGCTGAACCCCCAGATCAGGGAGAGCGCGCCGAAACGCAGCCGCCAGTCCAGGCGGGGTCGGACGGGTTCCGGGGCGGGGCCGGCCGGGGCCGGTGCGGTGGTGGTCGCGGTGACGCTGCTCATGGACGCAACGATGCGGGGCATCCATCTCGTAGCACAATCGAGATTTCGCACCCGGTATCTCGTAGCATCGCTTACATGTTGAAGCTGGAGCACCTGCGCACCCTCGACGCACTCGCCCGGCACGGCTCGGTCAGCGGCGCGGCCGAGGAACTGCACATCACGACCTCGGCCGTCTCGCAGCAGATGTCCAAGCTGGAGCGCGAGGTCGGTCAGCAACTGCTGGCCAAGAACGGGCGGGGCGTCCGGTTCACGGACGCGGGCCGACTGCTCGCCGAGCACGCGGCGCGCATCCTCTCCCAGGTCGAACTGGCCCAGTCCGACCTGGAGGCGCAGCCTGGACAGGTCGCCGGTGAGCTGCGGGTCGCGGCGTTCCCGACCGCCGCGCGGAGGCTGTTCCCGGTGGCCCTGCGGGACCTGCGTGAGCGGCACCCCGCGCTGCGCGTGTGCTCCCGCGAGCAGGAGCCGGAGCAGAGCATCCGGGGAGTGGCGCGCGGGGACCTCGACCTCGCGGTGGTGCTCGACTGGTACAACAAGCCGATGCCGCTGCCCGACGGCCTGGTCAAGGCGCCCCTGCTGGACGACCCGGTCGATGTGGCGCTCCCGGCCGGCCACCGGTTCGCCGGCCGCGACGAGGTGGACCTCGCCGACTTCGCCGAGGACGAGTGGATCACCTGGGGCGAGGGCGAGTTCTGCCACGAGTGGCTGATGTTCACCCTGCGCTCCAAGGGCATCGAGCCGGTCATCGGCCACCGCGCCGCCGAGAGCCACACCCAGCTCGGCCTGGTCGCGGCGGGGCTCGGCGTCTGCATCGCCCCGCTGCTGGGCCGCGACCCGCTGCCCGACGGGGTGGTGACCGTCCCGCTCCGGCAGCGCGTACGGCGGCACGTCTTCGTCGTCTGGCGCGCGGACGCCGACCGCCGCCCGTCGATCCGGGCGGCGGTGCGGGCGCTGCGGGCGGCGGCGGAGAGCCCTACGGCAGTGTCGGCAGCTTCCTGAAGTCCCAGGACACGATCTTCTCCGGGGTCAGGCGCAGCCAGGCGTGCCGCCCGTCGTGGGGCATCTCGTCCAGGCCGAAGTTCTTGCGGGCGAACAGCGTTTCCGGAACGTCGAGTTCCGCGCGCAGTTCGCCGGTGCGCGGGATCTCGCCCACGAACTCCACCCGCCCGGACAGCTCCGCGCCGCGCAACTCGTCGTACTCCTCGCCCGTGTCGACCACGACCGCCACCCGCGGATCCCGCCGCAGATCCGCCCAGCGCCTGCTGCGCACCACGGAGTACAGCCACAGCGAGGTGCCGTCCCAGGCGAACCAGAGCGTGCTGACGTGCGGTGCTCCGTCCGCGGACACGGTGGCGACCCGGCAGGTGCGCTGGACGGTGAGGAAGTCGTCCAGCTCACCGGGCGTCATCATGATCTTCCGGCCCCGGCGCTGCGTGGCGGTCATACGGCCCCTTCGTCTCTCGTGTCGTGCCCGGTGCCGACGGCTCAGGCGAGGGTGATCGAGTCCCCGCTCACCGTGATCTCCACGGCGGGCAGCGGCTTGGTCGCCGGGCCGCTCTGCACACTGCCGTCGCTGATGGAGAAGTTGCTGTTGTGGCAGGGGCAGTTGATGACCCCGTCGGCGACGCTCTTCACCGCGCACCCCTGGTGGGTGCAGGTCGCCGAGAACGCCTTGAACTCGCCCGCCGTCGGCTGGGTGACGACCACCTTACGGTCGGCGAAGACCTTTCCGCCGCCCTCGGGGATGTCGGCGGTCGCGGCGAGCGGGTCGGCACCGGCGCCGGCGTTCTCGCCGCCGCCCGAACCCCCGCCGCTCGTGCCGCCGCCGTCCGACGAGGCGCCGGTGGAGCCGGAGTCCGCGGAGGAGCCCGACGCGTCGTCGTCGGAGCCCCCGCACGCGGTCAGCGCGACGGCGAGGCCCGCCGTTCCGGCCGCCGCCACGACGGTTCGACGGGCGGGTCCCGATGCGGACTTGAGCGATGCGCTGGTCATGCCGGTGTGTTCCTTCCGGGGAGGATGCGTGATCTGCGGAGAGGTACGGTCGGCGGGCCCACGCCGTTCATGCGGTACCGAGAGCTTGGCCTGTGCGCGGTCGGGCGGGCGTAAACCACGGCTGTCGTTTCGCTGTCGGGCCCCGGCCCGTGGCCGCGCCCTCCCGCACGGGTCGCCGCCGACCGCACGGGCCGCCTCCGACATACGGTGACGCGCCAGTAGCCTGGGGCGATGCTCAAGGAAGTCATCGCGACCCGGTTCATCGCGCCGCTGCGCGAGGGCGGCTCGCTGCCGGCACTGATCGAGGCGGACGATCTCGGCACCTACGTCCTCAAGTTCACCGGTGCCGGACAGGGCCGCAAGACGCTGGTCGCCGAGGTCGTCTGCGGGGAACTCGCCCGTCGGCTGGGACTGAGGGTGCCCCGCCTGGTCACCGTCGAACTCGACCCCGTGCTGGGGCTCGGCGAGCCCGAGCAGGAGGTGCAGCGGTTGCTGAAGTCCAGCGGCGGCACCAACCTCGGCATGGACTTCCTCTCCGGCGCCCTCGGCTTCGATCCGCTCGCCTTCGAGGTGGGTCCCGAGGAGGCCGGGCGGATCGTCTGGTTCGATGCGCTGGTGAACAACGTCGACCGCTCCTGGCGCAACCCCAACATGCTCCGGTGGCGCGGCGACCTGTGGCTCATCGACCACGGCGCGACCATGATCTGGCATCACAACTGGCCCGGCGCCACGGCCTCCGCAGCCCGCCCCTACGACGCCTCCGACCACGCTCTGAAGTCCTGCGCGCCGGACATCGAGTCCGCCGCGGCCCAGCTCGCGCCGCGGGTCACCGAGGAACTGCTCGCCGAGGTCACCGCGGAGATCCCCGACCTCTGGCTGACCGGCGAGCCGGGCTTCGACACCCCGGACGAGCTCCGGTCGGCCTACGCGCGGCCGCTGATCGCCCGCGCGGCCACCGTCCACCAGCACATCCACGGCCTCGAGGGGGACCAGTGAGCGACCGGCACGTCTTCGAGTACGCGCTGCTGCGGGTCGTGCCGCGCGTCGAACGCGGTGAGTGCGTCAACGCCGGGGTGCTCGTGTACTGCCGCCCCAAGTCGTTCGTCGCGGCCCGCACCCACCTCGACGAGGCGCGGCTGCTGGCCCTCGACCCGGAGGCCGACCTGCCCGGCGTCCGGGCCGCGCTGCGTGCCGTCGAGGGCGTCTGCGCGGGTGGGGACGCGGCCGGGCAGGCGGCCGGGGACGACGCCGGGCGGCGCTTCCGCTGGCTGATCGCGCCCCGGTCCACCATCGTCCAGCCCGGTCCCGTGCACACCGGGCTCACCGCCGATCCGGCGGCGGAAGCGGAACGGCTGCTCGAGCTGCTCGTGCGCTGACCGGGGCGGTGGGCCACCGCGGGTGGTGCGTGACCGCGGGTGGTGCGTGGCCGCTCCGCCGCGCACGCGCGACCGGCCGACGGCCACCCGCGGTGGCCCACCGCCCGTCAGCTCCGACGGCGTCTCACCAGGTGTCCGGCCGCGAGCGCGGCGCCCGTCACGAACGTCGCGCCGACGCCCAGGTCCCAGCCGCTCGGTCCGGACTCCGACGAGCCGCCCAGCCCGCCCCGCACCCCGCGCGTCGGCGCGACGGCTGCGGGAGTCGTGGGTGCGGAGGGTGTTGCGGTGGGTGTTGCGGTGGGGGGCGCGGGCGCGGACCGCGTCGTCGGCGCGGTGGTGGGGGTCACGGTCCGGGTGGGCGAAACGGTCGTCGGCAATGGTGACCGGGTGGGCGAAACAGTCGTCGGCAGCGGTGACCGGGTGGGCGAAACGGTCGCCGGTGACGCTGACCGGGTGGGCGAAACGGCCGTCGGTGCCGGGGCGGAGGGGACGGGCCGGAAGGTGGACGAGGTGAGACCGCGCCGGGGCAACGCCTCGCAGGCCACTCCGTCGTCCGGACCCGGGTCCTCGTCGAGCCGGTGCGGATCGCTCCGGTCCGTTTCGAAGAAGGTCTGTGCGTCCTCCTGATAGGTGAAGTCGCCGCAGTCCAGGTCCTGGGCGTGGGCGGGGTCGGCCAACGGCACGATCGCGGCGAGCGCGATCAGTGTGCCCATGGCACCGGTGCGACGGCGCATGGAACGCCTCCTTTCCGGCCGCGGGTGGCTCGCGTCTCGACGCTAGGGGCCGCCCGGCGCGAGGGCGCGCAGCGCTGGGCCGATCGGGTGCTCCGCGCGGATACCGGGCGCGTCCCGGCCACGGCGGGCGGAAGAGGGCCGCCGCGCGGGGAATGGATCACACACGCGCGGTGTGCCGTTGACACCGGGTGCCAGTGCTTCTAGCGTCACGTCTGCTGAAGGTACTAAGCGGTCGCTCACCGATCCCGGTCCGACCGCAGGAGCCGCATCCCAAGCGCGAGGAGAAGCAGCAATGTCCACCACTGAGCAGCGGGTCGCGGTCGTCACCGGCGCCGCGCGCGGCATCGGCGCCGCCACCGCCGTACGCCTGGCCGCCGAGGGCCGCGCGGTCGCCGTGATCGACCTCGACGAGGCCGCCTGCAAGGACACCGTCGAGAAGATCACCGCCGCCGGCGGCAAGGCGATCGCGGTCGGCTGCGACGTCTCCGACGAGGCGCAGGTCGAGGCCGCCGTCGCGCGCGTCGCCGAGGAGCTCGGCGCGCCGACCGTCCTGGTCAACAACGCGGGCGTGCTGCGCGACAACCTGCTGTTCAAGATGAGCGTCTCCGACTGGGACACCGTCATGAACGTGCACCTGCGCGGCGCGTTCCTGATGTCGAGGGCCTGTCAGAAGCACATGGTGGACGCCGGGTTCGGCCGGATCGTCAACCTGTCGTCCTCCTCCGCGCTCGGCAACCGCGGCCAGGTCAACTACTCGGCGGCCAAGGCCGGCCTGCAGGGCTTCACCAAGACCCTCGCCAAGGAGCTCGGCAAGTTCGGCGTGACCGCCAACGCCGTCGCCCCCGGCTTCATCGCCACGGAGATGACCAAGGCCACCGCCGACCGCGTCGGCATGGGCTTCGAGGAATTCAAGGCCGCCGCCGCCACCCAGATCCCGGTCGCCCGCGTCGGTGAGCCCGAGGACATCGCCAACGCCATCGCCTTCTTCACCGGCGAGGCGGCCGGTTTCGTCTCCGGCCAGGTGCTGTACGTCGCCGGCGGACCGCTCGACTAGGAAGACCGGGAACATGACTGCTGTGGAACTCTCGGGCAAGGTCGCCCTGATCACCGGTGCCAGCCGCGGCATCGGCTACGGCGTCGCCGAGGCGCTGGTCGCGCGCGGCGACCGGGTCTGCATCACCGGCCGGGGCGAGGACGCCCTCAAGGAGGCCGTCGACAAGCTCGGCGCCGACCGTGCCGTTTACGTCGCCGGCAAGGCGCACGACGAGGCCCACCAGGCCGTCGCCGTCGAGCGTGCGATGGAGGCCTTCGGCCGGATCGACTACCTGGTCAACAACGCCGGTACCAACCCGGTGTTCGGGCCGATCGCCGATCTCGACCTGAACGTGGCGCGCAAGGTGTTCGAGACCAACGTGATCTCGGCGCTCGGCTTCGCGCAGAAGACCTGGCACGCCTGGCAGAAGGACAACGGCGGCGCGATCGTCAACATCGCCTCCGTCGCGGGCATCGCGCCCTCGCCGTTCATCGCCGCCTACGGCGTCAGCAAGGCCGCGCTGATCAACCTGACCCAGCAGCTGGCGCACGAGTTCGCGCCCGGGGTGCGGGTCAACGCCATCGCCCCGGCCGTGGTGAAGACCAAGTTCGCGCAGGCGCTGTACGAGGGCCGGGAGGCGGAGGCCGCCGCCGGCTATCCGCTGGGCCGGCTCGGCGTGCCCTCCGACATCGGCGGCGCCGCCGCCTTCCTCACCTCGGACCAGTCGGACTGGATCACCGGCCAGACCCTGGTCGTCGACGGCGGCATCTTCCTCAACGCCGGCGTCGCCTGAACCCGTACCTCCCGCGCGGTGCGGCACGTGCGCCGCGCGGGAGGGTTCCACGCCCCGCGCGGGTGACGCGCGTGCCCGCGCGGGACCCCTGTCCGACGGTCCGGCACGGGCGTCCGTCGACGAGAACGGCGCCCGCGCCGGCGCGCCGGGATCGCGACGGTGCGTGACAACGTAGTCATCGGAGAGTTGATCTCAAGGGCCGTACAGAGGGGGGTCAACGGGGCGAACACTGCGGTATGGTCTGCCGACTCTTGGGACGGCAGATCGAGGAGCATGCGCGTGTTCAACCGGAACCGATGCCTGCGACGGGTGGCGGCCATCGCGTCCATATCGTCCTTGGTGGCCGGATGCGGCGTCCTGTCGTCGGACACCTCGGACGACGGGGGACCCATCGTCGTGGGAACCACCAGCTCGCCCAGCACGCTGGATCCCGCCGCCTCCTGGGACAGCTCCTGGGAGCTGTTCCGCAACATCTACCAGACCCTGCTGAGCTATCCGGTCGGCGCGAGCACCCCGCAGCCGGACGCCGCCAGGAGCTGCGAGTTCTCCGACGCCTCCCACCAGGTGTTCCGCTGCGAGCTGCGCGAGGGGCTGACGTTCTCCGACGGCAGCCCCCTCGACGCCGCGGCCGTCAAGCACTCCATCGACCGGATCCGGGAGATCGACGTCAACGGCGGTCCGGCAGGTCTGCTGGGCAGCCTCGAACGGGTGCAGGCGCCCAGCGAGCGCGAGGTCGTTTTTTACCTCAACAAGCCGGACGCCACCTTCCCGTTCGTGCTGGCCACCCCGGCGATGTCCATCGTCGCCCCCGACGCCTACCCGGCCGACGCCCTGCGCGAGGACGACGGCGTCGTCGGCTCGGGCCCCTACACCCTCCGGTCGTACGAGGAGGGCGAGGAGGCCGAACTCGTCCGCAACGACCGCTACGAGGGCTTCGCCGAGCACCGGAACGACGCGGTGACCATCCGCTACTTCCAGAACTCGGGCACCATGGTCAAGGCGCTGCGGGACGACCGGATCGACCTGACCTACCGCGGTCTGGCGGCGGGCGACATCATCGATCTCCAGGGCGAGACCTCCAAGGAGGAGGAGCTCCAGCTGATCGACGGCACCGGGACGGACATCAACTACCTGGTGTTCAACCCGAAGGACCCGTGGGCCGGCAAGAAGGAGGTGCGGCAGGCCGTCGCCCAGGTCGTCGACCGCGCGGCGATCGCGCACAAGGTCTACAAGGACACCGTCGACCCGCTGTACTCCATGGTCCCCAAGGGCCTGACCGGGCACACCACCGGTTTCTTCGACGACTACGGCGAGCCCAGCGCGGCCAAGGCCCGGCGGATCCTCACCGGGGCGGGCATCACCGAGCCGGTCCCGCTGACCCTCTGGTACACCACGGACCGCTACGGCTCCGAGACCGCGCTGGAGTTCAAGGAGCTCGAGCGCCAGCTGGAGGCGTCGAAGCTGTTCGACGTCACGCTCAGGAGCCGCCCCTGGAAGACGTACGTCGAGGGTTACCAGAAGGGCGAGTACCCGGTGTTCGGGCGCGGCTGGTTCCCCGACTTCCCGGACGCGGACAACTTCATCGCCCCCTTCGTGGGCAAGCAGAACGCGCTCGGCACGCCCTACGAGGTGACCGAGATCACGGCCGAGCTGCTGCCCAGCTCCCGCCGGGAGAGCGACCGCGGCAACGTGGTGAAGCAGTTCGAGGAGGCCCAGCGGATCCTCGTCGACGACGCGCGGCTGCTGCCGCTGTGGCAGGGACGGGCGTACGTGGCGGCGAGCCGGGACATCTCGGGCGCGGAGCGGGCGCTGGACCCGTCCACGATCATGACGATGTGGGAGCTCTCCCGGAAGACGAGCTGGTAGAGCCGGACGCGACCGTTCGCCGGGCGGGTTGTCAGTGGTCGCCTGTAGGTTCTGTGGTCTGGAAGCGACCGCACACGTAAGGACATTGACGTGACCGACATCGCCATGCTGCCCGAGTCCTGGCGCGGGGTTCTGGGCGACGAGCTGCAGCGGCCCTACTTCAAGGAGCTGACCGAGTTCGTCGAGGAGGAGCGGGCGAACGGTCCGGTCTACCCGCCCCGCGAGGAGGTCTTCGCGGCGCTGGAGGCCACGCCGTACGACAAGGTGAAGGTCCTGGTCCTCGGCCAGGACCCCTACCACGGCGAGGGGCAGGGGCACGGCCTGTGCTTCTCCGTCCGCCCGGGCGTGAGGATCCCCCCGTCCCTGCGCAACATCTACAAGGAGATGCACGCCGAACTGGGCACGCCGATCCCGGACAACGGCTACCTGATGCCGTGGGCCGAGCAGGGCGTGCTGCTGCTCAACGCGGTGCTCACGGTCCGCGCCGGTGAGGCCAACTCGCACAAGGGCAAGGGCTGGGAGCAGTTCACCGACGCGGTGATCCGCGCGGTGGCGGACCGCCCCGACCCGGCGGTCTTCGTGCTGTGGGGCAACTACGCGCAGAAGAAGCTGCCGCTGATCGACCAGAGCCGGCACGTGGTGGTCAAGGGGGCGCACCCCTCGCCGCTGTCCGCGAAGAAGTTCTTCGGGTCCCGGCCGTTCACGCAGATCAACGAGGCGGTGGCCGCGCAGGGCCACGAGCCGATCGACTGGACGATCCCGGACCTGGGCTGACACCGCCCCGCCGGGTGCGGGCCGCTCCGTCGGCCCCGCATCCGGCCCGCTCGGGATACCACGGAGCGGCTTGTCCGGTATTGCCCCGGCCTGCGGCTAGCGTCGGGGGCGACAGACGGCGAGCGGTGCGGAGGGCATGGTGGCGGAGCGACAGGAGCGGGCGGCACCGGACGCCGTGCTCACACGGATCGGTCAGGTCGTGATGCTGCACCACGCGGGGGACCGCGAGGAGGCCCGGCACCGGCTGCTCGGCCTGTGGGCGGAGATCGGCGAGCACGGGGACCCGCTGCACCGCTGCACCCTGGCCCACTACCTCGCCGACACACAGGACGACCCCGAGGACGAACTGGCCTGGGACCTGCGGGCGCTGACGGCGGCCGAGGAGGTCGCGGACGACCGCGTCGACGCGTACGAGGGTTCCCCCGCCGTGCGCGCGCTCTACCCGTCCCTGCAGCTGAACCTGGCCGCCGACTACGCCCGCCTCGGCCGCCCCGACGCCGCCCGCACCCATCTCCACCGGGCCCGGGGCGCGGCCCGCACCCTGGCCGACGACCGCTACGGCGAGGGCGTGCGGGCCGCCATCCGGCGGCTGGAGATCCGGCTGGACGAGGACGGGACGCCCGGGGGCCGGCTGCCGCCGGGGTCGCGTTCCTAGGACCGGCGTCCGTGCGCGCTCCGGTCGGTTCGGCCTCCGTACGCCTCCTCGCAGATGGTCGCCTCCGGGCTGTCCGGGCGCCAGCCGCCGTACTGCCTGCCCAGCGCGCACACGTCCGGTGCGCCGGGGGTGCCACGGCGCGTCGGCTCCGCCACGTCGGGGAGGTCCGTCGCGGGAGGCCGCGGCCGACGGCTCCCGCCGGTTCTCGGGCGCGTGGGCCGGACCTGCCCGCTCCGGTCGCCGGACGGTGTCTCCCGCTCCGGGGTGGCCCGGGGAGCGGCACGGTGCGACGGGGGCGCGGGCGTCTTCGAGGGCTGGGACGGGCCGATCATCTCCAGGGCCTCGCGCGCCGGTGCCTGCACGAGCTCCGTCTCGTTCCCCCCGACCGGACGTGGCTCCGTCCCCCGCGACGGTGCCGTCGCCGGTCCGGGCGCGAGGGGACGGTGGACCGTCACGCAGCCCGAGAGGGCCGAGACAGCCACGGTCACCAGAAGCGCTGCTGTGGTCGTCGTTCGATGCACCCGCGCCACTCTGCTGGCTCCGGCCGCCCGGGGGAGGCCGGACCGGCACAGCATGCCCCGCACGGGTGATCTCCCGCCCCGTACGGGGGCTTTCGGATGTCCCGCGGGTGACGTCAGTCGCCGGTGGCGCCGTCGATGCGCTCGCGGAGCAGATCGGCGTGGCCGTTGTGACGCGCGTACTCCTCGATCATGTGGGTGTAGATCCAACGCAGGGTGTACGGATCCTCGCTGAACCGGTGGCGGCCCCGGGACGGATCGTCGAGGGCGAAGCCGGCCGCGTTGCGCCGGGCGGCGCCTATCTCGGACTGCCAGGTCGCGTACGCCTCCTGCCAGGTGTCCGCCTCGGTCGGATGGAACTCGCCGTCCCGGTCGGCCTCGCTGTAGTACAGGGGGCCGGCGTCCTCGCCCGCGAGCACCCTGCGGAACCAGCTTCGCTCCACCTCCGACATGTGCCGTACCAGGCCCATCAGGGACAGCTCCGAGGGTGGCACCGACGCGGTGCGCAGTTGCTCGTCGGTCAGTCCTTCGCACTTCTGGGCGAGGGTGCCGCGGTGGTAGTCGAGCCACCCCTCCAGCATGGTGCGTTCGTCGGCGTCGACGGCGGGTTCACTGCGTTCGGTCGTCATGCCGCCATCCTTGCCCGGCGTGAGCTTCCTTCACCAGGGCTTTTCGGTGCCGAGCATTCCCGCCAGCAGTTCCCCGAGGTCCGCGCGCACCTCCGCGAGGCTCGGTACGCGTGCGCTGAAGGAACCGGCCACGCAGGAGAACATCAGGCCGTCCGCCCAGGCGATCAGCGACAGGGAATGACGGTCGGGGTCCGTCGAGCCCAGCCCGGTGACGAGGGCGGTCAGCTGATCGCGGAAGCGGGCGCCGGCCGCGTCGAAGTGCGCCCGCAGCTCGGGGCGGCGGGTGGCCTCCAGGGCCAGCTCGTAGCGGGCGATCGTCAGCGCCCGGTTACGGGTCAGCGCGCGGTGCGTGGCCAGCGCCAGGGCGTCCACCAGTGAGCCGGCGCCGGCCCGTGGGTCGGGCATCTCGTGCAGTGCGAGGACCCGCGCCTCCCGCTCGGCGAGCCGCCGTACCGCCAGATCGAGGAGTGCCTGACGGGTGCGCGCCAGGTTCGAGGTGGACCCCTGGGGGAGTCCGGCTGCCTCGTCGACCGCCCGGTGGGTGAGGCCGCGCATCCCGCGTTCGGCGAGCAGGGCGAGGGCGGTGTCGGCGACGAGATCGGCACGGGCGGCGCCTGCGGTGCGTACGGACATGGAGGTCAAACTACCCACCTCACTACAGGTGTAGTACGTTGGAGTCCTGCGTTCACTACAGATGTAGTCCAGGTGGGGTGCGAGGAGGAGTCATGACGCGGATCGAGCGGGCGGTCGTCATCGGCGGAGGGATCGGCGGCCTGACCGCGGCGGCCGCCCTGCACCGGCGCGGTGTGCGCGTGACGGTGCTGGAGCGGGCCGGCTCGCTGGAACCGGTCGGCGCGGCCATCTCCCTGGCCCCCAACGCGCTGCGCGGCCTCGACGTGATCGGCCTCGGTGACGACATCCGCGCCCTGTCCGCCTGGCAGGGCGACGGAGGGCTGCGCGCGCCGGGCGGACGGTGGCTGTCCCGTACCAGCGCCGCCGCGGCGGCCGAGCGCTTCGGCGGCCCCCTCGTCCTGCTGCACCGCGCCACCCTCGTCGGCCGCCTGGCCGCACTGCTCCCACCGGACGCCGTCCGCACGGCCACCGACGCCCGCCTCCTCGACCCCGGTGTCCCCGGCGACCCCGGCAGGCCGGCCCGCGTCGGCACCCCCGACGGCGAACTGGAGGCCGACCTCGTGGTGGCCGCCGACGGCATCCACTCCGCCGTACGCCGCGTGCTGTTCCCCGGCCACCCCGGGCCCGTGTACGCCGGGTTCACCACCTGGCGGATGGTGATCCCGCTGCCCGGCGCGGAGTTCGCCTCCCACGAGACCTGGGGCCGGGGCCGCATCTGGGGCACGCATCCGCTCAAGGACGGCCGAATCTACGCCTACGCCGCCGCCGTGGCCCCCGCCGGAGAGCACGCCCCCGACGACGAGCGGGCCGAACTGCTGCGGCTCTACGGCGACTGGCACACCCCGATCCCCGAGGTACTGGCCGCCACCCGCCCCGAGGACGTACTCCGTCACGACGTCCACCACATCGCCGAGCCGCTGCCCACCCACCATCACGGCCGGGTGGCCCTGGTCGGCGACGCCGCGCACGCCATGCCACCGACCCTGGGCCAGGGCGGCAACCAGGCCATCGAGGACGCGATCACCCTCGCCCACCACGCCGGTGACCTGCCCGCCTACACCGCGGCCCGGCTGCCCCGCACCACCCGGATCGCCCGCCGGGCCGTGAGGGTGGCCCGCTTCAACCTGATGACCGACCGCGTCGGCGTCGCCGTACGCGACCAGGCGGTCGCCGCGTTGTCGAAGGCCGGACCGGCCCTGCTCCTGCGCGGCTTCGACTCGATCGCCGACTGGCGGCCGCCGCGGCAGCCGTATGCTTCGCAGCACACCACGCAAGGCAAGGGCTAGAGGAGAACACCCCGTGAAGGTCGGCTGCATCGGACTCGGTGACATCGCGCAGAAGGCCTACCTCCCGGTGCTCGCCCACCAGCCCGGAGTGGAACTGCACCTGCAGACCCGCACCCCCGCGACCCTCGACCGGGTCGCCGACGGCCTCCACCTCCCGCCCGCGCGGCGCCACGCGGACCTCGCCTCCCTGATCGCCCAGGACCTCGACGCGGCCTTCGTGCACGCGCCCACCGAGGTCCACCCCGAGATCGTGACCCGGCTCCTGGAGGCGGGCGTGCCGACGTACGTCGACAAGCCGCTCGCCTACGAACTCGCCGACTCCGAGCGGCTGGTGGCGCTCGCCGAGGAACGGGGCACGAGCCTCGCCGTCGGCTTCAACCGGCGCTTCGCCCCCGGCTACGTCCAGTGCGCCGACCACCCGCGCGAGCTGATCCTCATGCAGAAGAACCGCGTCGGACTGCCCGAGGACCCCCGCACGATGATCCTCGACGACTTCATCCACGTCGTCGACACCCTGCGCTTCCTGGTGCCCGGCACGGTCGACGACGTGACCGTGCGCGCCCGCACCGAGAACGGGCTGCTGCACCACGTGGTGCTCCAGCTCTCCGGGGACGGCTTCACCGCGCTCGGCGTGATGAACCGGCTCAGCGGCTCGGCCGAGGAGATCCTCGAGGTCTCCGGGCAGGACACCAAGCGTCAGGTGGTCAACCTCGCCGAGGTGATCGACCACAAGGGACAGCCCACCGTGCGCCGGCGCGGCGACTGGGTCCCGGTGTCGCGGCAGCGCGGCATCGAGCAGGCGGTGCTCGCCTTCCTGGACGCGGTCCGCGCGGGCGAGGTGCTCAGCGCCCGGGACGCGCTGGCGACCCATGAGCTGTGCGAGCGGGTGGTGCGAGCGGTCCACGAGCGCCCCGCCTGACCCGCAGCGCCTCGGCGACGCCCCAGACCACGAGGATCACGGGAGCCCCGTACAGCGCCCAGTCGCCGAAGCGGACGTAGGGCGTGGTGCCGTGCGCCAGCGGAACCTCGTACACCCGCGCGGCGGCGGTGTCCGTGCCGAGCCGCGGGCCGACGGGCTCCCCGCCCGGCCCGTACACCGCGGAGACGCCCGTCAGGGTCGCGTGCACCATCGGGCGGCCGGTCTCGGCGGCCCGCAGCGCGCCGAGCGAGGCGTGCTGCGCGGGCGCCCAGCTCTGCTGGAACGTCGACGTGGAGGACTGGGCGAGCAGCACCTCGGCGCCGTCCTCGGCGAGGTGCCGGCTCATGTCGGGGAACGCGGACTCGAAACACACCATCGGGCCGATCCGCAGCCCGTTCCCCGCGTCCATCACCACCTGCTCGGAGCCCTGCCGGCGGTCCTCGCCGGCCGCCTCGCCGACGGAGGTCGCCCAGCCCAGCAGGGAGCGGGCCGGGACGTACTCGCCGAACGGGACCAGCCGCATCTTGTCGTACCGGTCGCCGGTCGGGCCGTCCGGGCCGATCAGTACCGAGCTCTTGTAGATGCCGGGCTTGTCCGACCGCCGGGCGTCCACGTTGACCAGGAGTCCGGCGCCCGTATCGCGGGCCAGCGCGGCCAGCCGCCGCGCGAGGTCGGGCCGGGCCCCGAGGTCGAAGCCGACGCTGCTCTCACCCCAGACGACCAGGTCCACGTCCTGCCCGGCGAGCTCGCGGGTGAGCCGTTCCTCGAGGTCGAAACGCCGGTCCGCGCTGTCGGGCCCGGCGACGACACCCGGCTGCACGAGGGCGATCCGCACCCGGTCGTCGGTGCCGGGCCGGGGCGAGAACACCCAGGCGGCGGAGGCGACGGCGGCCGCGGCGACGAGCCCGGCCAGGGCGGGCACCCGGGCCCGCCGGACCGCGACCAGCACGGCCACGGCGACGTTCAGGGCCACCACCAGGAAACTGAGCAGCCACACTCCTCCGACCGACGCCAGCCGCAGCGCGGCCCCCACCTGCCACTGGCTCGCGCCGAGCACGCCCCAGGGGCCACCGAGCCCCTGCCAGGAGCGGACGAGTTCGACCGCCAGCCACCCCGACGGCAGCACGACGAGCGCGGCCGCGACCCGCCCGCGCGACGGCACCCCGCCGAGCAGCCGCCGCACCAGCCACCCCCACGGCGCCCACAGCGCGCCCAGCAGGGCGGCGATGACGAACGTGAACACGTGCAGATTGGGCAGCAGCCAGTGGTGCATGGCCAGCATGAAGCCGAATCCGCCCCACCAGCCGTCGAGGGCCGCCCGTCTCCCCGTGGGAGCGGTACGGGCCAGCAGCACCCACGGGACCAGGGCGACGTAGGCGAACCACCACAGGGACGGGGCGGGAAAGGCCAGGACGGGCAGGGCGCCCACGACCGCGGCGACGGTCGAGCGCCGCCAGGGGGAGGTGGGCCAGTGGCCGAGCGTCTTCATAGGCGGCTCCCTACCCCGTGGTGCCTCCAGTGTGCGTCCCCCCGGTGATCCGGTACAGCGCGCTCGGGGCTCGGCCGGTCACAGGAGCCGCCCGCCGGTCGGGCGGCGCCACTTCTCCCGTACGACCACCTCGCTCAGCCGTCAGCCGTCGTCCGCGCGCGGCATCGCGAAGGCGCCGTCCTGCCCGGCGCGGCCCGCCGGCCACGGCCACCGCGTACTCGGTGACGAGCCCGTCCACGGCCGGCCGGTTCCCCACGGTCGTGAGCTCCGCCCGCTGCGTCATCGGCTCGGTGTCGGCCATGGGACGTGCGTGGCCAAGGGGCGTGCGCGGATATTCACTGGCCTTCGCCCTGTCGCGCGGCCGAGGCTGTACACCGTGAACGATCAGCCGACCGAACAGCACCCGAGATTCGAGGTGCGCGCCCGCCACACCGGGTCCACCCTCACCGTCTACCAGGCTTACCGCCCGAAGATAGGCCACGCGGCGGCACGCCACGGCCGCTTCCCGGCGTCGTGGAGCAGGGAGCGCATGACGTGGATCAAGCCGTCGTTCCTGTGGATGATGTACCGCTGCGGATGGGGCACGAAGAAGGACCAGGAGACCGTGCTGGCCGTGGAGATCAGCCGGGA
This sequence comes from Streptomyces sp. NPDC018964, assembly GCF_044390325.1. NCBI lineage: Bacteria > Bacillati > Actinomycetota > Actinomycetes > Kitasatosporales > Streptomycetaceae > Streptomyces > Streptomyces sp. NPDC018964. The sequence continues at coordinate 563,657 of NZ_JBIRYZ010000001.1, read as the reverse complement.
GGGGTTCGTGTGGGCGCTGCGGAACGCGTGTCTGTCGCACTACGTGCCCGCCCTGCACGGCGACGGCGGCACCTGGAAGCGGGAGCTGCGGAAGGCACCCGCGCGGGTGCAGTGGGATCCGGAACGGGATCTGCGTCTCGACCCGTTGCCGTATCGCTCGCTCCAGCTGGGGCTCGCCGGGGAGGCGGCCGCGCGGTACGCGGACGAGTGGATCGTGGGCATCGAGGACGTGACACCGCTCGCCACGGAGATCCATGCCCTGGTGCGGGAGGGGGAGCTCGACCGTGCGGCCGGGCTGCTGCCCGAGGAGCGTCCTTACCCCCTCGACGACGAGGTGCTCGCGCATCTGCGAGCCTGAGGATCCCCGTCCCGCGCTCTTCGCGCTCTTCGCCTGGAGGTACTCATGAAGCGTCTCGTCACGGTGGTCACCGGCGGCGGCCGGGGGATCGGTGCCGCGACCTGTCTGCGGCTCGCGGCGGAGGGGCACGACGTGGCGGTGAACTACGTCCGGGACTCCGCGGCCGCCGAGGACGTGGCGGAGAGGGTGCGGGCGGCCGGGGCGCGGGCCGTGACCGTGCGCGCGGACACGGCCGTCGAGGCGGACGTCGAGCGGCTCTTCGAGGTGGCGGAGCGGGAGCTCGGACCGGTGACGGGGCTGGTGAACAACGCGGCGGTCACCGGGCCGCTGGGGCGGTTCACCGAGGTCGGGACGGACATCCTGCGACGGGTCGTCGACGTCAACCTCATGGGGACGCTGCTGTGCGCGCGGCGGGCGGCGCAGCTCATGACGCCCCGGGGCGAAGGCGTGATCGTGAACGTCTCCTCGGGGGCCGCCACCCTGGGCAGCCCCGGCGAGTACGTCCACTACGCGGCGACCAAGGCCGCCGTCGACACCCTCACCCTCGGTCTGGCCAAGGAGCTGGGTCCGGACGGCGTCCGCGTCAACGCGGTCGCTCCGGGACTGATCGACACGGAGATGCACGCCGCGATGGGGGCTCCGGACCGCGCCCGGGAGATGGCCGGGAGCATCCCGCTGCGGCGGGCGGGGCGGGCCGAGGAGATCGCGGCGGCCGTGGCGTGGCTGATGTCGCCGGACGCCTCGTACACCACGGGGACGGTGCTGAGAGTGGCGGGCGGGCGCTGAGCCGCACCGCGAGGGCGGGGGAGTGTCAGGCCGCCTTGACGACGCGGCCGCGGATTGCCGCCGCCCACTCGACCACCAGCAGTTCGTACTGCTCGCGCTCCTGGGCGGACAGGTACCCGCCCGCGCGTAGCCACAGCGCGCGGATCTGCTCGTTGACCTCGGCGGCGGACCGCGCGGAACCAGGGGTCACTAAATCGGGGGACATGCGGACAAGCCTAGGGCCATGGACTGACAGCGCGCTACCGGACGGCTACGCGCACCGTATGTCTTCGGTCACGTGCTCGGGTCACGTTCGTTCCCCGGGGCCGCGCTCCCGCCCCGGGGCCGCGTCTGTGCCGGGGTCAGCCCGCCGACTCCGCCGCGTGCGGGCTGAGGTGGCCCATGGCGACCAGCGCGATGATGACGACGCCGAGCGCGATGCGGTACCAGACGAACGGCATGAAGCTCTTGGTCGAGATGAACTTCATGAACCAGGCGATCACCGCGTACCCGACGGCGAAGGCGATCACCGTCGCGAAGAGCGTCGGCCCCCAGGAGACGTGCCCGCCCTCCGCGGCGTCCTTCAGCTCGAACGCGCCGGAGGCCAGCACCGCGGGGACGGCGAGCAGGAAGGAGTAGCGAGCCGCGGCCTCGCGCCGGTAGCCCATGAACAGACCGCCGCTGATGGTGGCGCCGGAGCGGGAGACGCCCGGGATGAGCGCCATGGCCTGGCAGACGCCGTAGATCAGGCCGTCCTTGACGTTCAGGTCCTTGAGTTCCTTGCGTTCCTTGGCCACGCGGTGCCGGCCGCCGCTCTCGCTCCGTGCCGCGAGGCGGTCGGCGACGCCGAGCACGATGCCCATGCCGATCAGCATCGCCGCGGTGAGCCGCAGGTCACGGAACGGGCCCTCGATCTGCTCCTTGAGCGTCACCCCGAGCACACCGATCGGGATGGAGCCCACGATGACGAGCCAGCCCATGCGCGCGTCCTGGTCGCGGCGCATCTCCTTGTTCGTCAGGGAGCGGGCCCAGGCCGACAGGATCCGCCCGATGTCCTTGCGGAAGTAGATCAGGACCGCGGTCTCCGTGCCGATCTGGGTGATCGCGGTGAAGGCCGCGCCCGGGTCCTCCCAGCCGGAGAAGGCCGCGGTCAGCCGCAGGTGCGCGCTGGAGGAGACGGGCAGGAACTCGGTCAGCCCCTGGACGAGTCCGAGGATGAGTGATTCGAACCAAGACATGAGGTAGCGGAGTCCAAGTGCCGATCGTGGGACGGGCGACGGAGCGCACCGCGCCGCCGTGGGCGGTGATCGATGATCAGGTGCGCCGAGGGGGAAGCGTAGCGCCCCAAGATGACAGCCCCGACACAGGGGCTTCACGGCACGGGCGCCCTCGGCGGGACGTGGTGGCTCAGGCCGTCGTCGGACCGCCCACCGTCCAGCCAGGTGCCTGCGGATGCGAGGTCAGGTCCTCGTGGCGCGCCTCGTCGCCGCAGGCCCGGCAGGTGACGACCGGGACGAACTCGTTGCCGCAGACGTGCTCGAGCACCATGGGCAGGTCGCCGTCCTGGTGCAGATGGCGGTCGCCCCACTCCTTGAGGGTCAGCAGGACGGGCTCCAGTTCCAGTCCCGCCGGGGTGGGCCGGTACTCGAAGCGCCGCGGGCGCTCGCTGTAGGGGTGCTTGGCGAGGATCCCGGCGTCGACCAGCCGCCGCAGCCGGGTGGCCAGGACGTCGCGCGGAGCGCCGATGTTGCGCACCAGCTGGTCGAAGCGGCCGTTGCCGAGACACACCTCGCGCAGGACGAGCAGGGAGTACTTCTCGCCGACCAGCGCGAGCGTGTCGGCGATCGAGCAGGGGCGCGGGTCTTTGGAGGCGGCCATACGGCCGAGTCTAGAGGAGGGTTTGTTTTTCCAACTCACAGAGCTATGGTGAGTTCGGATTTCCTACTCACTGGTACGTCGCCCTGAACAGGTCCCGGCCGAGGAGGCCCGCCCCATGCGTGACGCAGTCGTCGTCGAAGCCGTACGCACCCCCATCGGCAAGGGCAAGCCGCAGGGCGCCCTCGCCCACGTCCACCCCGTCGAACTCCTCGCCCACACCCTGCGCACCCTCGTCGAACGCTCCGGCGTGGACCCCGCGCTGATCGACGACGTCATCGGCGGCACCGTCGACCAGGTCGGCGAACAGGCCATGAACACCACCCGCTACGCCGTCCTCTCCGCCGGCCTGCCCGAATCCGTCCCGGCCACCACCGTGGACCGCCAGTGCGGCTCCTCCCAGCAGGCCGTGCACTTCGCGGCGCAAGGGGTCATGTCCGGTGCGTACGACCTCGTCGTCGCCTGCGGCGTGGAGTCCATGAGCCGGGTGCCGATGTGGTCCAACGTGCCCGCCGGCAAGGACCCCTTCGGCCCCGGAGTCGCCGCGCGCTACCCGGAGGGGCTCGTCCCGCAGGGCATCAGCGCCGAACTCATCGCCGCCAAGTGGTCGATCGGCCGCGAGCGGATGGACGCCTTCGCCGTCTCCTCGCACCGCAAGGCCGCCGCGGCCTGGGACGCCGGACTGTTCGACGCCGAGGTCGCACCGCTCGACGGCGTCACCCGCGACGAGTGCGTACGGCCGGACAGCACCACCGAGACCCTGGCCGGCCTGCGGCCCGCCTACCACGACCCGGTCTTCGCCGAGCGCTTCCCGCAGATCGAGTGGAACGTCACCGCGGGCAACGCCAGCCCCGTCAACGACGGCGCCTCCGCCGTGCTCATCACGTCGAGCGGGACCGCCGCCCGCCTCGGCCTGCGCCCCCTCGCCCGGCTGCACAGCTTCGCCGTCACCGGATCCGACCCGCTGCTGATGCTCACCGGCGTCGTCCCGGCCACCGAGAAGGTGCTGCGCCGCGCCTCCCTGTCGCTCGACGACATCGACCTGTTCGAGGTCAACGAGGCGTTCGCCGGTGTGGTCCTGGCCTGGCAGCAGGAGACCGGCGCCGACCTGTCCCGGGTCAACGTGCACGGCGGCGCCCTCGCCCTCGGCCACCCGCTCGGCGCCAGCGGCACCCGGCTGACCACGACCCTGGTCCACGCGATGCGCGAACGCGGCGCCCGCTACGCCCTGCAGACCATGTGCGAGGCCGGCGGACTCGCCAACGCGATGATCCTGGAGCGGGTCTGACGCACCGCCGGCCGGCTCACCGCCCGCGCAGCCGGTGCCGCTTGCGCCACGCCACCACCGCGCCCGCGAGACCCGGTACGGCGATGCAGGCCAGCGCGATCAGGAAGGCCGGGGACGTCGGCGTCGACGCGCGGGCGCCGGCCACCACGTAGGCGGCGGTGTTCGGGACCGACCCGAGCGCCGTCGCCAGCAGGAACGGCAGCAGGCCCATGCGGGAGACCGCGGCGCAGTAGTTCGAGGCGGCGAACGGGATGCCCGGGAACAGCCGGGCCGCCAGCATCGAGCGGAAGCCGTGCCGGCTGAGCTGGTCGTCCGCGGCCTTCAGCCAGCGTCCGCGCAGCAGCGGACGGAGCGCCTCCTGGCCGAGCGCCCGCCCCAGGCAGAAGGCCAGCCCGGCGCCCAGCACCGTGCCGCCCAGCGCCGCGCCCAGGCCGAGCTGGGAGCCGAACAGCGCGCCCGCGGCGAGGTTCAGCAGCGGGCGCGGCACGAACGCCACCGTGCACACCCCGTAGACCACCGCGTACGCCACGACCGCGGCGGCCCCGCCGAGCTGTGCGGGCCAGCCGTCGGTCAGCAGCCGCTGCGGCTCGAACGCGAGCACCAGCGACGCGGCGGTGAGGAGCAGGGCGACCAGCAGGGACAGCCGTGACCACGGCGACAGCAGGATTCCGGCGCAGCGGGCGGCGAATCCCGTGGCGCGGGCCGGCGGGAGCGGTACGGAGAGGTCCGTGGCGGTGGCCCGGGGAGAGGCCGTGGCGGCGGTGCCCCCAGAGCGGGTGGTGGCATCGAGCATCCGGTGACACTAACCGACAAATATGTGTGATCGCCGTAGTGTTCGTCTCATGCGCGTCACAGAGGACGGTACGGCGGCACCACGGGTGTCGGACAGTCCGCTCGCCGACACGGTGCTGGAGCGGCTCACCGCCACGTACGGGCCGGCGGCCGACCCGGAACGGGCCGTGGCGATGCGCGCCTACATGAAGGACGTCGCCCCCTTCCTCGGCCTGACCACCCCGGTCCGCCGCGCCCTGTCCCGCACCGTCGTAGAGGGGCTGCCCCGCCCCGGCGAGGCCGACTGCGCGGCCGTCGCCCTGCGCTGCTGGGAGCTGCCCGAGCGCGAGTACCAGTACTTCGCCGTGGACTACCTGCGCCGCCACGTACGGCACTGCTCCTCCGGCTTCCTGCCCGTCGCCCGGCACCTCGTCACCACGGTCCCCTGGTGGGACACCGTCGACCTGCTCGCCGCGCACGTCGTCGGGGCGCTGGTCGCCGCCGACCGGAGCCTGGCCGCCGAGATGGACGAGTGGATCGGCGACGACGACCTGTGGCTCGCCCGCACCGCCCTGCTCCACCAACTGCGGTACAAGGAGCGCACCGATGCCGCGCGCCTCTTTGATTACTGCCTGCGCCGGTCGGGCCATCCGGACTTCTTCGTCCGCAAGGCCATCGGCTGGTGCCTGCGCGAGTACGCCAAGACCGACCCGGACGCCGTACGGGCCTTCCTGGCGCGCGAGCAGGGACGGTTCGCGCCGCTGTCGGTACGGGAGGCGCTGAAGAGCATCGGCGCGTAGGGGCGGCGCGGAAAACCATTCGACGCGGGGCGGGTCGTCGGCGAGGATCGACAGCATGTTCCGGTACGCCTTCCACCTCGCAGCGTCCGCGGTCGCGGATGCCCCGAAGGCTGCCGTTCCCACCTTCCTCGCCGCAGTCGACGGCGCCCGAAGCTGACCCTCCCCGGATCGCCCGGCGGACCCCCCAGGGGGAGGGTCGGCCAGGTTCCCGGGGTCCCCGTCCCGGCCGCGCGCCGATCCGCCGCGCCCGGGGCCGTCATGCGTCACCACGCGTCATCACCGAGAGGCTTCGAGGTACCGCCATGTCCAAGACGGCGTACGTCCGCACCAAACCGCATCTGAACATCGGCACGATGGGCCATGTCGACCACGGCAAGACCACCCTGACCGCCGCCATCACCAAGGTCCTCGCCGCGCGCGGCTCCGGCCGTTTCGTCCCGTTCGACCGCATCGACCGGGCACCGGAGGAGGCCGCGCGCGGCATCACCATCAACCTCGCGCACGTCGAGTACGAGACCGACACCCGGCACTACGCCCACGTCGACATGCCCGGCCACGCCGACTACGTCAAGAACATGGTCACCGGCGCCGCGCAGCTCGACGGGGCGATCCTCGTCGTCTCCGCGCTCGACGGGATCATGCCGCAGACCGCCGAACACGTGCTGCTCGCGCGCCAGGTGGGCGTGGACCACATCGTCGTGGCGATCAACAAGGCCGACGCGGGCGACGAGGAGCTGACCGACCTGGTCGAACTGGAGGTCCGCGACCTGCTCTCCGCGCACGGCTACGGCGGCGAGTCCGCGCCCGTCGTACGGGTCTCCGGGCTGAAGGCGCTGGAGGGCGACCCGCGCTGGACGGCGTCGGTCGAGGCGCTGCTCGACGCGGTGGACACCTATGTGCCCGTGCCCGAGCGGTACCTGGACGCGCCGTTCCTGCTGCCGGTGGAGAACGTGCTCACCATCACCGGCCGGGGCACCGTCGTGACCGGCGCGGTGGAGCGCGGCACGGTCCGCGTCGGCGACCGGGTCGAGGTGCTCGGCGTCGGGGTGGAGACCGTGGTGACCGGCCTGGAGACCTTCGGCAAGCCCATGGAGGAGGCGCAGGCCGGCGACAACGTGGCGCTGCTGCTGCGCGGGGTGCCGCGCGACGCGGTGCGGCGCGGGCACGTGGTGGCCGCGCCGGGCAGCGTGGTGCCGAGCCGGCGCTTCACCGCGCGGGTGTACGTGCTGTCCGCCCGCGAGGGCGGCCGCACGACACCGGTGTCGACCGGGTACCGGCCACAGTTCTACATCCGCACGGCGGACGTCGTGGGCGACGTCGACCTCGGCGAGGCGGCGGTGGCGCGGCCCGGGGACACGGTCACCATGACCGTGGAGCTGGGACGGGACGTGCCCCTGGAGCCCGGGCTCGGCTTCGCCGTCCGTGAGGGCGGCCGCACGGTCGGCGCCGGCACGGTGACGGCGGTCGGCTGATCGGCGGAACGGCCGCCCGCCCCCGTACAGGGGGGCGGGCGGCCGTCCGTACGGGCGACGGCACAATGGGACGGTGAGCGAGCCCATCCCCGTGACCCGTGTCGTCGATCACGGCACCGCCAAGCTGATGCCCGACGTGGACCGGGAGCGGGCCTGGCTGCTCACCGTCGACGGCGCGCCGCAGTCGTACGTCGACCTGGACGAGCCGGCGCATCTGGAGTTCGAGTACACCCGGCGGCTCGGGCACGTCCTGGACACCGCGGCGGAACCGGGGCGCCCGCTGGACGCGCTGCACCTCGGCGGCGGGGCGCTCACCCTGCCCCGCTACCTGGCCGCCACCCGCCCCGGCTCCCGGCAGCACGTCGTGGAGTTCGACCGGGGACTGCTGGAACTGGTCGCCGAGCACCTGCCCCTTCCCGTCGGCGCCGATGTCACGCTGCACGCGGCGGACGCCCGCGCCTGGCTGGAGACGGCCCCCGACGACAGCGCGGACGTCCTGGTCGCCGACGTCTTCGGCGGCTCACGGGTTCCGGCGCACCTGACCTCCGTCGCCTACGCGCGGGAGGCCGCGCGCGTCCTGCGGCCCGACGGGGTCTACCTCGCCAACCTCGCGGACGCCGCCCCGTTCGACTTCCTCCGCTCCCAGATCGCCACCCTGGGCACGCGGTTCGAGGAACTGGCGCTCATCGCCGAGCCGGGAGTGCTGCGCGGCCGCCGCTTCGGCAACGCGGTCCTGGCCGCCGCCCACCGGCCCCTGGACGTCGCCGCCCTGTCCCGCGCCACTGCCGCAGACGCCTTCCCGGCCCGGGTGGAACACGGGGCCGCGCTGCGGGACTTCGTCCGCGGCGCGCTCCCGGTGCGGGACGAGGACGCCGTACCGTCGCCCGAGCCCCCCGCGGGGGCGTTCGGCATCGGCTGACGCACCGTCCGGGCCGGTGCCGCCGGCGTGGCGGGTCCGGCGGTGCGGACCGCGATTCAGTCCTGCAGCGTTTTCCCGGGTTCCCCGAGGGGGCGTTCGGCACCGGCCGGTGCGGCGGACGCGCCGGTGACCGGATGGGTCCGGCGGCGGAGACCGCGGACGTCCGGAACGCACAGCACCGCCGCCGTGACGAGCACGACCAGCGCCGCGCACCCCCACAACGCCTCCGGGCGGCCGAACGCCGTCTCCGCCGGGCCCGCCAGGGCCATCGCCGCGGGCACCAGCGCGACCGAGCCGAACCAGTCGTATGCCGAGACCCGGGACAGCTTCTCCTCCGGTATCTCCTGGTGCAGCGCGGTCATCCAGGAGACGCCGAACACCTCCAGCGACACACCGGTCACGAACATCACCGCGCACAGCACGGCGAGCGGCGCCGGCACGGCGAGCGCGGCGGACGGCAGGGCCAGCGGGAACACGCACAGCGTGCCGGCGAACAGCAGACGGCGCGGCTGCCAGCGGGTCATCAGCAGCGCGCCCGCCACCGTGCCCCCGCCGAAGAACGCCAGCGCCACGCCCCACGGACCGGCGCCGCCCAGATGGTCCCGGGCGACGAGCGGCCCGTAGACCGCGTCGGCCGCGCCGACGACCGCGTTGGCGACGGAGAACTGGACGACGACGCCCCACAGCCAGGGCCGGCCGGTGAACTCTCGCCAGCCCTCCTTCAGATCGGCGAGCATGCCACCGCCGGGGGCGCGCGGCGGTATGTGCCTCACGTCGAGGAACGCCCGCAGCGCCGCCGCGACCGCGAAGGCCGCCGCGTCCGCCGCCAGCACCCAGCCCGGCCCGATCGCGGCGACCATGGCCCCGCCCAGCGCGGCGCCGCCGAGCGTCGCTCCGTGCATCGCCATCCGGAACACCGCGAACGCCCGGCCGGCCTGCTCGCCCTCGACCGAGGACAGCAGCATGCCCTCGGCGGCCGGGCTGAAGAACGCGTGACCGGTACCGCCGAGCGCGCTGAGCAGCATCATCTGCCACAGCCGCGCCTCGCCCGCCAGGACGAGCGCCGCGAACGCGGCCTGCGAGACACAGTTCAGGGCGTTGGCCGCGACCATCACCCGGTGGCGCGGCAGCCGGTCCGCGACGGCACCGCCGATCAGCAGGAACAGCACCAGCGGCAGGGTGCGGGCGGCGGCCACCAGACCCACGTCGCCGCCGTCGCCGCCCGCCTCCAGCACGGCGAAGGCGGCGGCGATCAGCGCGCCGTGACTGCCCAGGTTGGTCACCACGGCGGCGGCGGTCAGCAGGGCGTGGTTGCGGCCGGTCCAGGCGGGACGGCGGCGGGATGCGGTGGTCGGCACCCCGTGACTATCGCCGGGCCGGGGCCGACATGCCAAATGGAAGGCCGGCCCCCGGACCTGCTAGGACTCCGTCGGCGCTTCCTCGGTGAGGCGCACCGTGCTGAGGATCTTCTGCACGGTCGCCTCCGGGATCTCGTCCTTGACGCCCTTGGCACCGTACAGGTTCCAGGTGACGAAGTCCCCGGCGCCGTTCTTGAAGGCGAACGTGATCGCCTTGCCGTCGCTGTCGCACTTGCCGTTCTGCGGCGTGTTCTCCGAGCGCGCCGTGGCGACGTGACCCTCGATGCCCGACGCCGTGGTGTACGGCTTCGGCTTCTCGTACGTGAGGCTCTTCTTGTCGGGCTGCGTGTACCCGCCGTAGATCCACCACGGGACGCGGGTCTCGGCCGCCTCCTCGGTGGTCTTGGCGCCGTTCTCACCGCGGGTTCCGGCGGTGGCGAGGGCGGTGTCCTCCTCGCGGCCGTCCTTGTTCTCGTCGCTCGTGCACCACTTGGACTTCAGGTACGCGGGAGCGGTGACGGAGGTGCGGCCCAGCTCGCCGTCCTTCTCCTCCCACTCGAAGCCCACACTGGTGCCGGGCGTCTCGATCTCCCAGTCGGCGGGGACGTCGAACTTGGTGCCGAAGCGCGTGTTGACGACCACCTGCCAGCCCGGAACGGTCGCCTTCTCCGCCTCGCCGCCGCGCGGGTTGTCGTCCGAGGCGGAGGCGCTCGGTTCGGCGGAGGTGTCCTTGGACGCGGTGGCGGTCGGCTCGGCGGCCTTCTTGCCGTCGGCCGTGTCGTCCTTGTCGCCGCCGAGCACCAGGAACCCCGTGACGCCCGCGGCCACGACGACGGCGGTCGCGGCGATGATCGCCACCAGCTTCGTCCGGTTCCCGCCCCCGCCCTGCGGCGGCTGCGGCCCGGTCGCCACCGTCGGCGCGCCCCATGCGGGCTGCTGCTGGTACGGGTTCGGCTGCTGGTAGCCGGGCTGCTGGTACGGATTCGGCTGCTGGTACCCCGGCTGCTGGTACGGGTTGTCCGACTGCGGGTTCTGCTCGCCCCCGGGCGGCTGCTGTCCTGGCCACATGGGCAGCCACCCTAGCCGCGCCAGGGACACGATGGGGTTACCGCCCTTTGACAGGGACGTAGCAACCTGGACGCCCCAAGGCGTGGCGGGTTGAACCTACTCACGGGTAACCTGCGGGCATGAGCGCAGACCAGATGTCCATCGGCGAGATGCTCGCCGCCACGGTGCCCATGGCCCGGACCCTCAACCTCCAGTTCCTGGAGACCACGCCCGAGCGGGCCGTGGTGGCCCTGCCGGACCAGGCCGACTACCACAACCACGTGGGCGGGCCGCACGCCGGCGCGATGTTCACCCTCGGTGAGTCGGCGAGCGGCGCGATCGTGCTCGCCGCGTTCGGGGACCAGCTCGCACGGGCCGTACCGCTGGCCGTCCGTGCCGAGATCGCCTACAAGAAGCTGGCGATGGGCCCGGTCACCGCCACCGCGACCCTCGGCCGCCCGGCCGTCGAGGTCGTCGCCGAACTCGACGGGGGCGTGCGCCCCGAGTTCCCGGTCCCGGTCACCATCCGCCGCGAGGACGGCGCCGTCACCGGCGAGATGACCGTCGTGTGGACCCTGCGCCCCAACGGCTGACCACCGGCACACCGGCGGGGCCGGTAGGCTTCCCGTTCGTGCGCCGGCGGCGGCGCACGAACGGTGGACCGGGAGGACAGGGCGTTGCACGTGCAGGAATGGCTCGAGACCGTGCCCGCGGTCGCCGTGTACGCCCTGGTGGGGCTGGTCATCGGGCTGGAGAGCCTGGGCATCCCGCTGCCGGGCGAGATCATCCTGGTCTCCTCCGCGCTGCTCGCCTCCCAGCACGGCGACATCGACCCGGTGGTCCTCGGCGCCTGCGCCACCGCCGGCGCCATCGTCGGCGACTCGATCGGCTACGCCATCGGCCGCAAGGGCGGACGGCCGCTGCTGGCCTGGCTGGGCGCCAGGTTCCCCCGCCACTTCAGCGAGGGGCACATCGCGACCGCCGAGCGCTCCTTCACGAAGTGGGGCATGTGGGCCGTCTTCTTCGGCCGCTTCGTGGCCCTGCTGCGCATCTTCGCCGGCCCGCTCGCGGGTGTGCTGCGGATGCCGTACTGGAAGTTCCTGATCGCCAACGTCCTCGGCGGCATCGTCTGGGCGGGCGGCACCACCGCCGTCATCTACTACGTCGGCGTCGTCGCCGAGTCCTGGCTGAAGCGCTTCTCGTGGCTGGGCCTGGTGCTGGCGGTGCTGATCGGCGTGACATCGGCGCTGGTGCTGAAGCGCAAGGCGAAGCAGGCGGCGTCCCGAGCCCCGGAGCCCGTTCCCGCCGGTGACTGAACGCCCCGACCGGGGAGCGGCGCACCGCGCGGTCGGCCCCGGACGGCCCGCGGTACGCCGGCGAACCCTCAGGCCCCGTGCTCTTCCCGGTGAGTCCTCGCCAGCTCCGCGTACATCGTGCCGTTGAGCGTGAGCCCCTCGCGCTCCTCAGGGGTCAGCTCCCGCCGGACCTTCGCCGGCACCCCCGCGACCAGCGACCCGGGCGGTACCCGCATCCCCTGCGGCACCAGCGCCTGAGCGGCGACCAGCGATCCCGCGCCGATCACGGCGCCGTTGAGCACGGTCGCCCCCATGCCGATCAGGCAGTCGTCCTCGACGGTGGCCCCGTGCACCACGGCGTTGTGCCCGATCGACACCCGCTCGCCCACGCGGACCGGGAACCCGGGGTCGGCGTGGAGCGTGCAGTTGTCCTGCACGTTGCTGGCCGCCCCGACGGAGATCCGCTCCACGTCACCGCGGAGCACCGCCCCGTACCAGACGCTCGCGCCCGCGTGCAGCGTCACGTCCCCGATCACCGAGGCCGTGGGCGCCACGAAGGCGTCCCCGTCCACCTTCGGCTCCCTGCCTCCGACACCCGTGATCAGCGCGCGGTGCGTCATCGTCCTCTCCCTTCACCGACGTCGTGGACACACGCACCGTACGCCGCCCCGGTGGGGTGAAGATCACAGGGGCACCGGCCCGTCGGCGAGCCGGCCGCCCACTACGGTGAGCGGGTGCCGAAGCGCAAGAACACGTTCTCGTCCTGGCCGCGCCGCCTCGCTCAGCGCGCGGTCCACGCGGGCTGGGCCTGGGCGCAGCGCACGGGCTCGGTGACCGCCGAGCACCCCGGCCGCTTCCGCTTCGGGGCGATGGGAACAGGTACCAGGCTCGCCTTCCCGCTCGGCACGGTCTTCGGCGAACCCTGGATCCGGATCGGCGCGCACTGCATCGTCGGCGAGCAGGTCACCCTCACCGCCGGTCTGATGCCCGGTCTCGACCTCGGTCCCGAGCCGATCCTGTGCGTCGGCGACGGGGTCGTGCTGGGCCGCGGCAGCCATGTCATCGCCGACACGACGGTCACCATCGGCAGCGACTGCTACTTCGGGCCGTACGTCTACGTCACCTCCACCAACCACTCCTACGACGATCCGCACGAGCCCATCGGCAAGCAGTGGCCGCGGATGGAGCCGGTGGAGATCGGTCCCGGCTGCTGGATCGGCACCGGCGCGGTGATCCTGCCGGGGGCGCGCATCGGGCGGAACGTGGTGGTGGCCGCGGGCGCGGTGGTCCGGGGCACGGTGCCCGACCACGCCGTGGTCGCGGGCGCCCCGGCCCGTGTCGTACGCCGCTGGACCCCCGCCGACGGCTGGCAGCCGCCGCTGCGCACCCCGGCGCCCGTGCCGATCCCGGAGGGCGTCACCCCGGAGCAGTTGCGGGCGCTGGCGGAGCTGGACGAGGAGGACGTCGCGCGGCTCGCGGAACCGGCCGAGGAGGACGCGGTCCGGCTCGCCGGGCTGGAACCCGAGGGCTGATCCGTCCTCACCCGGTCGTGGGCGACGCCGATTCTGGTCGCAGTACAGTGCGACGGACGACCGGGTCCGCCCCGTGGCAGCCGGACACGGAGCCCCGGTCGCCCCACATGCTGGACGGAACGGACGGAACGTGTCGGACCTCGACCTGCTGACCCAGTCCCTGGCGCGCAACGTCAGACGCTGGCGCACCGAGCGCGGTTTCACGCTGGACGCGCTCGCCGCGCGGGCCGGCGTCAGCCGCGGCATGCTCATCCAGATCGAACAGGCCCGCACCAACCCGAGCATCGGCACGGTCGTCAAGATCGGCGACGCGCTCGGCGTCAGCGTCCCCACCCTGCTCGACTACGAGCGGGGCCCGAGGGTCCGGATCGTCCCCGCCGACCAGGCGGTGCGGCTCTGGCACACCGAGGGCGGCAGCTACAGCCGGCTGCTCGCCGGCACCGAGGCGCCCGGCCCGCTGGAGATGTGGGACTGGCGGCTCATGCCGGGCGAGAGCAGCGACTCCGACGCGCACCCCGCCGGCACGGTCGAACTCGTCCACGTCACGTCCGGGGAACTGACCCTCACCGTCGACGGGACGGAGCACCGGGTGCCGGCCGGTGCCAGCGCCTCCTTCGAGGCCGACACGCCGCACACGTACGGCAATCAGGGCGATGCCCCGATGGAGATGGTCATGACGGTCTCGGTGCCTCCCGTGCGCTGAGACGCCCCTGTTACGGTGCGGCCATGCGCGCACCCATCGGAGACTTCGACCACGCCACCCCCGCCCCCGACTGCCTCGACGAGCTGACCGCGCCGGTCGCCGCCGCCGTCCGCGCCTGGAGCGGCAGCGTCCCCGCGGACCAGATCCTCTACGTCGACACCGACCCGCGCCGGGCGGACACCGCCGTCTTCGTCGAGCACTACGGCCGGGAGCTGCTGGAGCGGTCGGCGAACTGCGTGGTGGTGGCGGGCAAGCGCGGCGGGGGGACCACGCTCGCCGCGTGCGTCGTGCTGTCCACCACCCGGCTCGACGTCAACGGCGTCGTACGGCGTCACCTCGGCGCACGCAAGGCGTCCTTCGCCCCGATGGACACGGCCACGGGGGAGACCGGCATGGAGTACGGCGGCATCACGCCGGTCGGCCTGCCCGGGGACTGGCCGGTGCTGGTGGACGCGGCCGTCGTGGACCTGCCGTACGTGCTCGTCGGCAGCGGCCGACGGCGCGGCAAGCTGCTGGTGCCGGGCAAGGCGTTCGCGGAGCTGCCCGGAGCGGTCGTACTGGAAGGGCTGGGAACGGCCTGACCGGCGCCGGGACGGGACCGCCCCTGTTCGAGAGAAGTTAGCTTAGGCTAGCCTTCTTTCGTGTCGAAGATCCCCCGGCTGATGCCGACGAACCCCAGGATGTTCCGCGCCGAGGTCGTGCGCACCGAGCGCGTCTCCCCTTCCCTGCACCGCGTGTGCGTCACGGGGCCGGACCTCGCCGAGTTCCCATGGCAGGGTTACGACCACTGGTTCCGTCTGTTCCTCCAGCTGCCCCATCAACGACGCCTGCGGCTGCCGGACTTCACCGGATCCCGCTGGTGGCAGCCGTACCTGGCCATACCGGAGGACGAGCGCCCGCACTGCGCGAACTACACCGTGGCCGACTTCCGCCCCGAGGCGGCGGAGATGGACATCGACTTCGTCGTGCACCGCGGGCCGACGGGCGAACTCGAGGGCCGGGCGGCGATCTGGGCCTGCGGCGCCCGGCCCGGTGACGCGCTCGCCGTCCTCGACCAGGGGGTCCTGTTCGACTGTCCGCCGGACGCCTCGGAGGTCCTGGTCGTGGCCGACGAGACGGGACTGCCCGCCACCGCGGGCATCATGCGGTCCCTGCCGCGCGGGACGAAGGGCCGGCTCATCCAGGAGGTGCCCACCGCGGGCGACCGGCGCGAGCTCGACGCCCCGCCCGGAATGACCGTGACCTGGGTGCTCCGCGAGGGGGACACGTCCGTGCCGGGCAGTGCCGCGCTCGGTGAACTCCTGCGCCACCGCCCCGCCGACCCGGCTGGATACGCCTTCGTCGTCGGTGAGTCGACGCTGGCCACCGAGGGACGCAGGCACCTGCACCGGGCCGGCCTGCCGAAGGAGAGGATCACCTTCTCGGGCTTCTGGAAGCACGAGGTGCTCCAGGCCGCCTGAGGCCCCGGTCCGGCCCGGCGGCGCCGCGGGACCGTCACGCCCCCGGCCGGTCCCCGGGCCGTCACGCCCCGGGGGACCGGCGCGGGGGCGGTGGTCGCCGCCGGGGCGAGGGCGGCCGGAGCCTCCCGCCGGCGCCGGGATCAGGGCGTCCGGCGCGCCGCGTGATGGGCCAGCGCGAGATGCGGGTCCGCCTCGCCCGGCACCGGCTCCGGATCGGCGTGGATCAGGGCCGAGGCCAGCCGGGGGACGGCGTGCAGCAGCGCGTGCTCGGCCTCGACGGCGACACGATGGGCCTCGCGCACCGTCGCCCCGCCGTCCACCACGACCGCCACCTCGGCGCGCAGCCGGTGACCGATCCAGCGCATCCGCAGCTCACCCACCCCGCGCACACCCGGCACACGGGTCAGGGCCCGCTCGGCCCGGTCCACCAGCGCCGGATCGACGGCGTCCAGCACCCGCCGGAACACCTCCCGCGCGGCGTCCCGCAGCACCAGGACGATCGCCGCCGTGATCACCAGCCCCACCACCGGGTCCGCGTACCGCCACCCCAGGGCCGCGCCACCGGCGCCCAGCAGCACCGCCAGCGAGGTGAACCCGTCCGTACGGGCGTGCAGTCCGTCGGCGACCAGCGCGGCCGAGCCGATGGACCTCCCGACCCGGACGCGGTACCGGGCCACCCACTCGTTGCCCGCGAAACCGGCCAGCGCCGCGACGGCGACCGCCGGGACGTGCTCGACCGGCCGCGGGTCCAGCAGCCGGCCGAGCGCCGTCCAGCCGGCGAAGGCCGCGGACGCGGCGATCGTCAGCACGATCGCGATGCCCGCCAGGTCCTCCGCGCGCCCGTAGCCGTAGGTGAAGCGGCGGGTGGCGGCGCGCCGACCCAGGACGAAGGCGATGCCCAGCGGCACGGCGGTCAGCGCGTCCGCGGCGTTGTGCACCGTGTCGCCGAGCAGCGCCACCGAGCCCGACGCGGCCACCACGACCGCCTGCGCCAGCGCCGTCACGCCCAGCACCGCCAGCGAGACCCACAGCGCGCGCATGCCCCGGACCGAGGACTCCAGCGCGGAGTCGAGCTTGTCGGCCGTTCCATGGGAGTGCGGGGTGAGGAGACGGGCGAGACGGTGCTCGTGGCCGTGGTGGCGGTCGCTCACGGTCGTCCCCTTCCGGTGCGCGGGGCGGACGCGGCGGCGCCCACCCCGCCATTGTGTGCGTGTGAGCGCACGCATGCACCTGTCATCCGCGCGCACCCGGAGAGGAGCACCACGCGCTCGCGGCGGAGCTGCTCGCCCTGCTCGGCGACCGCACCCGGCCGGCCCTGCTGCACGCCCTGACCGGAGGCGAGGCCGATGTCACCACGCTCACCGAGGCCTGCGGCGCGGCCCGGCCCGCGGTCAACCGGCACCTGGCACGCCTGCGGCTCGCGGGCCTTGTGGACACCCGCGAGAAGGGCCGCCGGGTGATCCACTCCCTGCGCGACGGCCATCTGCGGCGGCTGGTGGACGAGGCGCTGAACGTGGCCGACCACCGACCGGATCGACGGCCGGCCGCCGCACGACTGACGGGGCCGCGGCCTCAGTACCGGGCCGCCGTGCCGAGGTACTGCTCCGCGAAGGCGGCAGCGGCGGCGGGGGAGGAGAACAGGCGGCGCAGCCGCGCGAGCGTGGTGCCCGCGCGGAACGGATCCCCCGCCGCGGCACCGTGGTACAGCTCGGACAGCCACTGCGAGAACTCCTGGTAGTCCCACACGCGCCGCAGACAGGCCGCGGAGTAGCCGGCCAGCCCGCTGTCGTCGCCCTCGGTGAGACGGGCGACCAGCGCGTCGCCCAGCAGGAACGCGTCGTGCAGGGCGAGGTTCAGGCCCTTGGCGGCGATCGGCGCGACCAGGTGTGCCGCGTCCCCGGCCAGGAAGAGCCGGCCGGACGCCATCGGCTCGGTGACGTAGTCGTGCACGTCCAGCACGCGCTTCTCGATGAGCCGTCCCTCGGCCGGCGGGGCCGCTCCGGTCGCCCCGAGCCGGCGCCGCAGCTGGGTCCAGACACGCTCGTGAGGCCAGTTGTCCGGGTCGTCGCCGGGCGGGCACTGCAGGTAGTAGCGGGTCACCTCGGGGCTGCGGGGCATCTGACCGGCGAAGCCGTCCGGATGGCAGCCGAACAGGACGCAGTCGGCGGACGGCGGCGCCTCGGCGAGCAGGGCCAGCCAGCCGATGCCGTAATCGTGCCGCGCCACCCGGGCCCGCCCCGGAGCGAGAAAGGCCCTGGTCACCCCGCGGGCCCCGTCGCAGCCCGCGACGAAGTCGCAGGCGACGACCTCCCGCAGGCCGGTCTCCGGGCGGACGTACGACACCGACGGACGGTCGCCGTCCAGGTCGTGCAGCCGCACGTCGCGCACACCGAACCGGATGTCCCCGCCCCGCGCGTCCGCGTACTCCCGCACCAGGTCGGTCACCAGCAACGGCTGCGGATACACCCAGTGGTGACCGCCCGTCAACTCCTGGTACGAGAAGCGGTACCGCTCCCCGCCGAAGCGGAACTCGCACGCGGTGTGCAGCCCGGCCCGCTCCAGCAGGTTCCGCGCGAGACCCCGCCGCTCCAGACCGTGTACCGCCCACTCCTCGATCACCCCGGCCCGCGGCCGCCGCTCGATGAACTCCCGGGTGCCGGTCTCCAGGACCAGGCACGCCACACCGGCCGCCCGCAGGATGTTGCCCACGGTGAGCCCGGCGGGCCCGGCGCCCACGACGACGACCGGAAGACGCGGCGGAGAAGGAGAGCTGAGGCGGGAGGAGCTCTGGCTCATCGCGCCATTATGGCGGCCCCCGCCGTGACGGGCCCTAGCCGAGCCGGGGTATCTCGATCGCCGGGCAGCGGTCCATCACCATCTCCAGGCCCGCCGCGCGGGTCCGCTCGTAGGCCGCCTCGTCGATGACGCCGAGCTGGAACCACACCGCCCCCGCGCCCTTGGCCACCGCCTCGTCCGCGACGGCCCCGGCCAGGTCACTGTTGACGAACACGTCCACGACGTCCACCTCGAAGGGGATGTCGGCGAGGGAGGCGTAGCCCTGCTCGCCGTGCACCGTCTCGGCCTTCGGGTGCACCGGCACCACGCGCTTGCCGAACCGCTGGAGCACCCGGGCCACGCCGAACGCCGCGCGCCGCGGGTTGGACGACAGGCCCACCACGGCCCAGGTGTCACCGAGTCCGGTGAGGATCTTGCGGACCGTCGCCTCGTCGCCGTGCACCGTCGGCCTCCAGGGAGTCGTGGAAGAGCTGTCGTCGCGCACAACGAACCGGGGCGCACGGTGATTCCCGGCACCACTCGTTCTCCCCGGGGCCGGTGGACTGTACCGGTCACCGGGCCGTCCGGTGCCGGGAACCGCACACGGCGACCCGAAAAGCGGCCCGGATACCTGCGTACGCCCGCTCACGCGCCTACGCTCGCCTCGTGCTGCGCATCACCGACGCCCGAACGGGCGAACCCGTGGACGCCGCCCCCGCCCGGCGGGGCCTGACCCGGGTCGAGGCCCACACACAGGGGGCCGGCCCGACGGACCTGCGTGTGCTGCTCGTCGCCGACCTGCTCGTACGGGCCCTGGAACTCGGCGGCACGCCGGTCTGGGCGCTGCTCTCCGGCGACCGGTGGCAGGCGGAACTGCGCGCGGCGGGCGCGGCCCTCGGGGTCCGGCCCTTCGAGGACGGCGGGGACGCCGGCACCGGCCTGGGCGAGGCCCAGGTGCTGCACGTGGTGAGCGAGGGCGGCGCGACACCCGACGGAGTGCGCGTCGCCGTGGCCCCCGTGCACGGGGAGGCACCCGGCCCGGCGGACGGCGCCGACCCCGCCGCCCTGCGGCTGGCCCTGCTCGCCCGCCCCAGGAGCGAGCCCGTGACGGTCGGCCCGGCCGCCCTGGGCGCCGCCGCCGGAACCCTCGACCGCTGGCGCCGCGCGGTCGCCGACTGGGCGCGCCGGCCTTCGAAGCCGGTCCCCGACGCGGTGCGCGCCGGTCTGCGCACCGCGTGGGAGGACGATCTCGACACGGCCGGAGTGCTGGGCGTCCTCCGCGCGGTGGAGACGGACCCCGACCTGGCGGACGGCGCCCGCTTCGAGACGTACGCCTACGCCGACCGGCTGCTCGGCCTCGACCTCACCCGCGACCTGGGATCCCCGGCGTGATCGAGCGCGCCGCGCCGGGACCGCTGCGCCGC
The DNA here is from genome assembly GCF_044390325.1 of Streptomyces sp. NPDC018964. Lineage (NCBI taxonomy): Bacteria > Bacillati > Actinomycetota > Actinomycetes > Kitasatosporales > Streptomycetaceae > Streptomyces > Streptomyces sp. NPDC018964. The sequence continues at coordinate 543,815 of NZ_JBIRYZ010000001.1, read as the reverse complement.
CTGGCCGTCCTGCGTCACGCCAAGTCCGCCCGGCCGCAGGGCGTCACCGACCACGAGCGCCCCCTCGCCCCGCGCGGCCTCCGGGACGCCCCCGCCGCCGGACGCGCGCTCGCCGAGGCCGACTGCCTGCCGGGCCTCGCGCTGTGCTCCACCGCCGTGCGGGCCCGCCGCACCTGGGAGCTGGCCGCCGCGCAGTGGGGCACACCCCCACCGGTCCGCCACGACCCCCGCCTGTACCACGCCGGCGTGCCCGAGCTGCTGGACGTGGTGCGCGAGACACCGGCCGAGGTGGAGACGCTGCTGCTGGTCGGACACAACCCGGGCCTCGAGGACCTCGTCCTGACCCTGGCCGGCGACGGCCTGGACGACACCCTGGACCGCGTCCGCGCCAAGTTCCCCACCTCCGCGATCGCCGTCCTGTCCTGGCGCGGCGCCGCCTGGCGGGACCTCGCCCCCGGTGCCGCCCTGCTGACGTCGGTGACGGTGCCCCGGGGCGGGCGCCGGTAGCCCGCGCGGGACGCATAGGCTGGCCGGATGCAGGACGAGTACCGCACCGTCGCCCGCGCGGGCGTGCACGAGACCGAGATCAACCGCTCCCGCTTCCTGTGCGCCCTCGCCCCGGCGGCCACCGAGCAGGAGGCGCAGGACTTCATCGCGGCCGTCCGCAAGGAGCACGCCGACGCCACCCACAACTGCTGGGCGTACGTCATCGGCGCCGACGCCTCCATCCAGAAGGCCAGCGACGACGGGGAGCCCGGCGGCACCGCCGGCGTCCCCATGCTCCAGATGCTGCTCCGCCGCGACATGCGGTACGTCGTCGCCGTCGTCACCCGCTACTACGGCGGCGTCAAGCTCGGCGCCGGCGGCCTGATCCGCGCGTACGGCGGATCGGTCGGAGAGGCCATCGACGACCTCGGCACGCTCACCCGCCGCCGCTTCCGCCTGGCTACGGTCACCGTCGACCACCAGCGTGCCGGCAAGGTCCAGAACGACCTGCGCTCCACCGGCCGCGAGGTCCGCGACGTGCGCTACGCCGAGCAGGTCACCATCGAGATCGGCCTCCCGGACGCCGACGTGGACACCTTCCGCGCCTGGCTCGCCGACGTCACCGCCGGGTCGGCGGGGTTCGAGCTGGGCGGGGAGGCGTACGGGGACGCCTGAGGGGACTCACCGGGCGGACCCCCGTACGGCGGGAGGCGGAACGGGGCAGCGGCGCCCGGAACGAAGGGTCCCGGTCGCCTCCGGCCGGCCCGTCCCGAAGGACTTGCCGGCGGCCCGCCCGCCACGGCCGCGGGCGAACGGGTCGCATACGGCGTGACGGGCGCCGGCCCCGCCAGGGCTTCGGAGACCCACGGGGCCTCCCCGGCACGGGCCGGACAGCCGGCTGGCCCCGGCTCCCGCACGTCGCCGACGCTGAACCGGCCGTGGCGCGCGCAGGGGAAGCCCACGAGGTCCGGGCCGAGCGGCACCGCCTGCCCCGTCCCGGGCGACCGGGGGGAGGCGGATCGACCGGCGGACCGGCCCGCCGCCCGGCTCCGCCCTGACGTACCGACAGGCGTGCTCCGGGCCCCGCCGCGCCGTACGACCGTCGGCGCGGCGGGGACGAGGCCGGTGAACTCGGCGGCGACCGGCGGAAGTGCGTCCTCCATGTGCGGCACGGGGCCGTGGTGGTGACGGCGCTCCGCCTTCTTCCCGAGCGCCTCACCCCGGAACGTCCCGTTGCGGAAGCCGATCCGGTCCCCGTCGTGTGTCCCCGCTCACATGGCCCGCCCCGCCCTGGAAGGAAGGCCTCCGGCAGGGCGGCAACCGGCGACGGGTCCGGCACGAAGGGCGTTCGTGAGATCTCTCATGACGGGCGATACGGGAGTAACCGCCCGCACTGTCGGACCCGGCCGCTACGCTGCGGGGATCATGAGACTGCTGCACACTTCCGACTGGCACCTCGGCCGGTCCTTCCACCGGGTCGGCATGCTCGGGGCCCAGGCAGAGTTCATCGGCCACCTCGTCGCCACCGTGCGTGAGCGCGAGGTGGACGCGGTGGTCGTGTCGGGAGACGTGTACGACCGTGCGGTGCCGCCGCTCGCCGCGGTCGAGCTGTTCGACGACGCCCTGCACCGTCTCGCCGACCTCGGCGTGCCGACGGTGATGATCTCCGGCAACCACGACTCGGCCCGCCGCCTCGGCGTCGGCGCCGGGCTCATGGGGCGCGCCGGCATCCACCTGCGGACCGAACCGTCCGCGTGCGGCACGCCCGTGGTGCTGTCCGACGGGCACGGGGACGTCGCCTTCTACGGGCTGCCGTACCTCGAACCCGCCCTGGTGAAGGACGAGTTCGCGGTGGAGAAGGCCGGCCACGAGGCGGTGCTCGCCGCCGCCATGGACCGCGTCCGCGCGGACCTCGCCGCCCGCCCGGCCGGCACCCGCTCGGTCGTCCTCGCGCACGCCTTCGTCACCGGCGGCCAACCCAGTGACAGTGAACGGGACATCACCGTCGGCGGGGTGGCCGCCGTGCCCGCCGGGGTGTTCGACGGCGTCGACTACGTGGCGCTGGGGCACCTGCACGGCTGCCAGACCCTCACCGACCGGGTGCGCTACTCCGGCTCCCCGCTGCCGTACTCCTTCTCCGAGGCCGGCCACCGCAAGAGCATGTGGCTCGTCGACCTGGCCGCCGACGGGGCGGTCACCGCCGAGCGCGTGGACTGCCCGGTGCCGCGCCCGCTGGCCCGGATCCGCGGCACCCTCGGGGAACTGCTCGCCGACCCCGCGCTGGCACCGCACACGGAGGCGTGGGTCGAGGCGACCCTCACCGACCCGGTCCGCCCGGCCGACCCCATGGCCCGGCTCACCGAGCGCTTCCCGCACACCCTCAGCCTGGTCTTCGACCCGGACCGGGCGGCGGACGACCCCGCGGTCTCCTACGCCCGCCGCCTCGCCGGCCGCGACGACCAGCAGATCGCCGAGGACTTCGTCGCCCACGTGCGCGGCGCGGGACCCGACGCGCACGAACGGGCCGTCCTGCGGGAAGCCTTCGACGCGGTCCGCGCGGACGACGCGGTGCGGGAGGTGGCGCGATGAGGCTGCACCGGCTGGACATCACCGCCTTCGGGCCCTTCGGGAGCACCCAGAGCGTCGACTTCGGGGAGCTGTCCGCCGCGGGGCTCTTCCTGCTGCACGGCCCCACCGGCGCCGGCAAGACCTCCGTCCTGGACGCCGTCTGCTACGCGCTGTACGGCTCCGTCCCCGGCGCCCGGCAGAGCGGCCAGGGCATGACCCTGCGCAGCGACCACGCCGCCCCGGGCGTCCGCACCGAGGTCACCCTCGAACTCACCGTCGCGGGACGCCGGCTGGAGATCACCCGGCAGCCGCCCTGGGAGCGTCCCAAGAAGGGCCGCCGCGCGGGCACCACGGTGGACAAGGCCCAGACCTGGCTGCGCGAACGCGACGCCGCCTCGGGCACCTGGAAGGACCTCAGCCGCTCGCACCAGGAGATCGGCGAGGAGATCACCCAGCTCCTCGGCATGAGCCGGGAGCAGTTCTGCCAGGTCGTGCTGCTGCCCCAAGGCGACTTCGCGCGCTTCCTGCGCGCCGACGCCGAGGCCCGCGGCAGGCTGCTGGGCCGCCTCTTCGACACCCGCCGCTTCGCCGACGTGGAGAAGCGCCTCGCCGAACGCCGGCGGGCCGCCGAGTCCCGGGTGCGCGAGGGCGACGCCGAGCTGCTCGCCGACGCGCACCGGATGCAGCAGGCCGCGGGCGGCTCCATGGAACTGCCCGAGCTCACGCCCGGTGAACCGGGACTGGCCGAGGCCGTGCTGTCCGCCGCCGCCGTCGCCCGCAGCACCGCGCGGGAACAGCTCACCGCCGCCCGCTGCCGCCTCGCCACCGCCGAGTCCGCCCTCGCCGACGCCGACCGCGTCCTGGACGCCGTACGCGAACGGGACCGGCTGCAACGGCGCTTCGCCGAGGCACGGGAGCGGGCGGCCCGGCTCCAGGAGCGGTCCGGCGCCCACCACGAGGCGCGGGCCCGCCTGGAGCGGGCCCGCAAGGCCGAGACCGTCGCCCCGGCCCTGGACCTGCGGGACTCCGCGGAGGCCGAACACGGACGGGCGGCCGGGGCCGAACTGCGCGCCCGTGCCCTGCTCCCGGCGCCCCTCGCGGACGCGGGGGCGGCCGGGCTCGCGGCCGCCGCCCGCCGGGCCGCCGAGGAACTGGGCGGGCTGGAGTCGGCCCGCCGCGCCGAGCGGCGACTGACGGAACTCCTCGGCGAGCGCGCCGACCTGGACCGCCAGGAACGCGCCGACGACGAGGCACGGGAGGACGCGGAGGCCTGGCTCGCGGACTGGGAGGAGACCCGCGCGGGTCTGCAGGCCGGTATCGAGTCCGCTCGGCAGGCCGCGACCACGGCCCGTGAACTCGACGTGCGGCGCGACCCCGCGCGGCAGCGGCTGAACGCCGCGCGGCTGCGCGACCGGCTGGCCGGGGAGACGGAAGCGGCCGAGGAGCAGGCCCGTGCCGCCCGGGAGCGGGCGCTCGCGGCGAAGCAGCACTGGCTCGACCTCAAGGAACAGCGCCTGAACGGCATCGCCGCCGAACTGGCCGACGGCCTCACCGCCGGCGAACCCTGCGCGGTCTGCGGCGCCACCGAACACCCCGCCCCCGCCCGCAAGGTCGCCGGGCACGTCGACCGCGCGACGGAGGAACACGCCCTCACCGACCACCAGCGCGCCGAGGACCGGCGCACGCAGGCCGAGCAGCGGCTCGGCGACCTGCGGGAGGCGCTGGCCGCCGCGAGCGCCGAAGCCGGGGACGGCGCCACCGAACAGCTCTCCCGCGCGGTGGACGAGCTGGAACGGCAGTACGCGCGGGCGCGGGACGCCGCCTCCGTACTGCACGCCGAGCAGGAGCGGCTGCGCCGCGCCGAGCGGGAGCACGAGCTGCGGATCACCGCCCAGCGCGAGGCGGCCGTCCGGGCCGCCTCCCGGGTGGGCCACCGCGAGCGGCTGGACCGGGAACACGCGGCGCTGACCGAGGAGTTGGCGCAGGCGCGGGGGGACGCCACCAGCGTGGCCGCGCGCGCCGCGCAGCTGGAGCGGAGCGTCGCACTGCTCACGGACGCCGCCGACGCCGCCCGCGCCGCCGAGGACGCGGCCCAGCGGCTCAAGGAGGCCGACGCCCGGCTCGCCGACGCCGCCTTCCGCGCGGGCTTCGACACCCCGCGGGCCGCCGCCGAAGCCCTCCTCGACGACACCGCACACCGCGAACTCCAGCAGAGCCTGGACGCCTGGCAGCACGAGGAGGCCGCCGTACGGGCCGTCCTGGCCGAACCGGAGACCGCGGCCGCCGCACAGCAGCCGCCCGCCGACCTCGGCTCCGCGCAGCGGGCCGCCGAGGACGCAGGCCGCAGGGTGCGCGAGGCGGCCTCCGCGCGGGACGCCGCCGAACGACGCTGCGCCGAACTCGACCGGATCTCCGCGCGGGCCGCCGACTCGGTGCGCCGGCTGGGCCCCCTGCGCGAGGAGTACGAGCGGGTGGCCCGCATGGCCGGACTCACCGCGGGCACCTCGGCGGACAACGAACGGAAGATGCGCCTGGAGTCGTACGTCCTCGCCGCCCGCCTGGAACAGGTCGCCGCCGCCGCGACCGTACGGCTGCACCGCATGTCGTCCGGCCGGTACACCCTCGTCCACTCCGACGACCGCACCGGCCGCGGCCGCAGCGGACTCGGATTGCACGTCGTCGACGCCTGGACCGGACGGGAGCGCGACACCGCGACCCTCTCGGGCGGCGAGACCTTCTTCGCCTCCCTCGCCCTCGCGCTCGGCCTCGCGGACGTCGTCACCGACGAGGCGGGCGGAGTCCGGCTGGACACCCTCTTCATCGACGAGGGCTTCGGCAGCCTCGACGACCAGACTCTCGACGAGGTCCTGGACGTCCTGGACTCCCTGCGCGAACGCGACCGCAGCGTGGGCATCGTCAGCCATGTCGGCGATCTGCGGCGCCGGATACACGCCCGGCTGGAGGTCATGAAGGGACGCTCGGGCTCGGAGCTGCGCCGGCACGGCACCCGCTGAGGGCCGCGGCTCAGCGCCCCAGCGGGCGGCGCGGCAGCGGCGAGGAGTAGACGACGCTGGTGGTCACCGAGCCGAGCGTGCCGATCCGGCCCGCCACCTCCTCCAGGTGCCGCATCGAACGGGCGGCGACCTTGATGACGAAGCAGTCCTCGCCCGTCACGTGGTGCGCCTCCAGGACCTCGGGCGTCACGGCGACGAGGTCGTGGAACGGCTTGTAGTTCCCGGTCGGGTACCGCAGCCGTACGAAGGCCAGGATCGGCAGCCCGATCCGCTCCGGGTCCACCACCGCCGCGTAGCCCTGGATGATTCCGGCCTCCTCCATGCGGCGCACCCGCTCGGTGACCGCGCTCGCGGACATCGAGACGGCACGGGCCAGTTCGGCGAAACTGGCCCGTCCCTCCCGCTGGAGGACGTCGAGGATGCGCCAGTCGGTGGCGTCCGGGGAATACGCGGTCATGGAGGAGAAGTAGCAGGGAAATCCCCGGCGGATCAAGGTGAAGGCCGGGGTTCTCCGCTTCAGGACCGGCTTCCGCGGCCGTAGTTTCTCTCCCATGACCACCACCACCGTGAACTCCGTCCTGCGCGTCGCCCCTGCCTCCCCGGCGGAGGCCGCCGCCCACTTCCGCGCGAGCCTCGCCTTCCACACCGACGTCTCCGACGTGGCCGCCGCGTTCGCGGCCGGCGGGGACCCCGGGTTCGTCCTGGTGGACTCCCGCTCCACCGAGGCCTGGGACCAGGGCCATGTCCCCGGCGCGGTGCACCTGCCCACCGCGCTCGTCCCCGAGCGGGCCGCGGAGCTCCTCGACCCGTCGGTCCCGGTCGTGACGTACTGCTGGGGCCCCGGCTGCGACGGCGCCGCCCGCGCCGCGCTCGCCCTCGCCGAACTCGGCTACCGCGTCAAGGAGATGCTCGGCGGATTCGAGTACTGGGTGCGTGAGGGCTTCGAGTTCGAGACCCGGCGGGGCCGGGAGCGCCGCGCTCCCGACCCGCTGACGGCGCCTGTGGGCGCCGACGACTGCGGATGCTGAACCCCCGCTCCCGGCAAGGGAGCCGGCCCGGTAGGTTCCGCGCGTGGTACGACACGCGGAGCCGGGCACGGCCGAGTGGGTGGAGTCGGGCGGTGGGCCGCTCGTCGCGGTGCCGGAGACGGCCCTGCCGTCCCCGGTCCGTGCGTGCTCGTGGGGGCGGTCATGGCGTACGGTTCGGCCGGGAGTGCGGTGGTCGTATCGCCGAGCGGGCGGATCGTCCGGCCGATATTCGCGTGCGCCGGCCCGTCCGGCCCCGCATCATGGGTGATCATGCCCAAGCTCCCGCACCCCGCGCCCGAAGCACTCCGCCGCGACCCCCTGCCCCTGCGGGGCCGGACCGCGCTGGTCACCGGGGCCAGCCGGCGCGGCGGCATCGGCCATGCCGTGGCCCGGCGTCTCGCCGCCTACGGGGCGAGCGTCTACCTGCACCACCACGTGCCGCACGACGCCGCCATGCCCTGGGGCGCCGACCGGCCCGAGGACGTGACCGCCTCCGTGCGCGAGGCCCTCGGCGACCCCGGTGCGACCGTGCTCGCCGGTCCCGGCGACCTCACCGACCCCGCGGCCCCCGCCGAACTGCACGCCCGCGCGACCGAGGCGCTCGGCGGACGGCTCGACGTCCTCGTCGCCAACCACGCCCTCAGCGGCTCCGACGGCGACCTCGACACGATCGACGCCGCCATGCTCGACGCGCACTGGGCCGTCGACACCCGCTCGGTGCTGCTGCTCGTCCAGGCCCACGCCCGGCACCGAGCGGCCCTGCCCCCGCGCACCCCGGGCGGGCGCGTGGTGATGATGACCTCCGGGCAGGACATCGCGGGCGGCATGCCCGGCGAGATCGCCTACGCCCTCCAGAAGGGCGCCCTCGCCTCCATCACCCGCTCCCTGGCCACCACCCTGGCCGGGCACGCGGTCACCGTGAACACCGTCAACCCCGGCCCCGTGGACACGGACTACCTGACCGGCGACGCCTACGACGCCGTCGCCGCCCTCTTCCCCGCCGGCCGCTGGGGCATGCCCGACGACCCCGCCCGCCTCATCGCGTGGCTGGCCACGGACGAGGCGGACTGGATCACCGGTCAGGTCATCGACTCCGAGGGCGGCTTCCGGCGCTGACGGCGCCGGACCGGCTCACAGCGCCGACAGCTCGTCCACCAGGTCGTCCAGGCCCAGCGAGCCCTGGGACAGCGCGGCCATGTGCCACGCCTTGAGGTCGAAGGCGTCGCCGTGCCGCTCGCGGGCCTTCTCCCGGCCCAGCAGCCACGCCCGCTCACCCAGCTTGTAGCCGATCGCCTGGCCCGGGATCGTCAGATAGCGGGTCAGCTCGCTCTCCACGAAGTCCGCCGGGCGGCTGCTGTGCGCCCCGAAGAACTCCTCGGCCAGCTCCGGCGTCCAGCGCTCACCCGGGTGGAACGGCGAGTCCGCCGGGATCTCGAGCTCCAGGTGCATGCCGATGTCGACGATGACCCGGGCCGCCCGCATCATCTGCGCGTCCAGGTAGCCCAGCCGCTCCTCCGCGTCCGCGAGGAAACCGAGCTCGTCCATCAGCCGCTCCGCGTACAGCGCCCAGCCCTCGGCGTTGGCGCTGACCATGCCCACGGAGGCCTGGTAGCGGGAGAGGTTCTCGGACACGTGCACCCACTGCGCGAGCTGCAGGTGATGGCCGGGGACGCCCTCGTGGTACCAGGTGGAGACCAGGTCGTAGACCGGGAAGCGGGTCAGGCCCATCGTGGGCAGCCAGGTGCAGCCGGGCCGGGAGAAGTCCTCCGACGGCGGCGTGTAGTACGGCGCCGCCGCGCTCCCCGCCGGGGCGATCCGCGACTCCACCCTCCGCACCCGCTCCGCGAGGTCGAAGTGCGTGCCGTCCAGGGAGTCGATCGCCCGGTCCATCACGCCCTGCAGCCACGCGCGGACCTCGTCGACGCCCTCGATGTGCCGGCCGTGCTCGTCCAGGTGCGCCAGCGCCACCCACGGCGTGGCGGCCCCCGGCAGGATCTTCTCGGCCTCCTTCCTCATCTCGCCGAGCAGCCGGTGGTACTCCGACCAGCCGTACGCGTACGCCTCGTCCAGGTCGAGATCGGTCCCGTTGTAGTAGCGGGCCCAGCGGGCGTAGCGCTCCCGGCCCACCGTGTTCGGCGCGCCCTCGATCGCCGGCGCGTACACGTCGCGCATCCAGTCCCGCAGCTCCACGACGGCCGCGGTCGCCGCGCGGGCGCCCTCGTCCAGCTCCGCGCGCAGCGCGTCCGGTCCCGCGGCGGCGAAGTCCTCGAACCAGCCGCGGCCCTCACCCGTGTCCGCCCACTCGGTGAGCTGCCCGACGAAGGTCCTTGTCGGGCGCGGAGCCGCGTACAGCTTGCGCTCCAGGCCCAGCGCGAGGGACTCCCGGTAGCCCGCCAGCGCGGCCGGCACCGCGCGCAGCCGCTCGGCGATGGCCGCCCAGTCCTCCTCGGTCTCCGCCGGCGTCACGGTGAACACCTCGCGCACCGAGTGCGCGACCGTGCCCAGGTTGCCGACCGCGCGCAGGCCCTCGTCGGCCTCGTGCACGGCGAGTTCGGCGGTGAGCCGCTCGCGCAGCAGCCGGGCGCAGCGGCGCTCGATGCCGCTGTCCGCGCCGGGCCGCCGCTCGGCCTCGTCGAGCCGTGCGAGGGTGGCCCGCTGGAGCTCGGCGAGCGCCTCCTGCCCGGCGGGCGAGAGGTCGGGCAGACGGGAGGAACTCTCCTTCACTCCGAGGAACGTTCCGGTGACCGGGTCGAGGGCGATGAGCTCGTCGACGTAGGTGTCGGCGACCTGACGGGGAAGCGCGCTGTTGGTCTGAGACATGCGGACCATCCTCGTACCGGGCCCGCGGTACGTCATCCCGTTTGAGCTGTGGGCGAAGGCGGCAGCAGCGGTCCGCAGTCCCACTGCTGGAAGATCAGCCGGGTCTCCACGCGGGCCACCTCCCGCCGGGCGGTGAACTCGTCGAGCACCAGCCGTTGCAGGTCCGCCATGTCCGCGACCGCGACATGCACCAGATAGTCGTCGGGGCCGGTCAGGTGGAACACGGTCAGCGACTCCGGCAGCGCCCGGATCCGTTCCACGAACGGCCCCACCAGCTCCCGGCGGTGCGGTCTGACCTGCACCGACAACAGCGCCTGGAGCCCGCGCCCCAGCTTGGCGGGGTCCAGCTCCAGCCGGTGCCCGAGGATCACGCCACAGCGGCGCAGCCGGGTCACCCGGTCCAGACAGGTCGACGGCGCGACCCCGACCCGCGCGGCGAGGTCCCGGTACGTCGTCCGGGCGTCGTTCTGCAGCAGCCGCAGCAGATGGAGATCCACCGGATCGAGTACGACGGATTCGGCCATCGGCCGAACGTAGCACGGGCTTCCGCTCTCCCGACCCGTTCGGTGTTCACCCTTCCGCCCATGGACTTGGGCATGGACACGCGGCGCACCACCCGCGCACTCGCCACCGAGGCCGTGCACGCAGGCCGCGACGACCTCGCCGGACTGGGACTGCACGCCCCGCCGATCGACCTGTCGACCACCTACCCCTCGTACGACAGCCGTGCCGAGGCGGCCCGCATCGACGCCTTCGCCACCACCGGCGCCGAGCCGGAGGGCCCGCCCGTCTACGGGCGGCTCGGCAACCCGACCGTCGCCCGCTTCGAGACCGCCCTCGCCCGCCTGGAGGGCACGGAGTCGGCGGTCGCGTTCGCCAGCGGCATGGCCGCGCTCAGCGCCGTCCTGCTGGTCCGCGGCTCGACGGGACTGCGGCACGTCGTCGCCGTACGCCCCCTGTACGGGTGCAGCGACCATCTGCTGACCGCCGGACTGCTCGGCTCCGAGGTGACCTGGACCGACCCGGCGGGGGTCGCCGACGCGCTGCGCCCCGACACCGGCCTGGTGCTCGTGGAGACCCCGGCCAACCCCACGCTCGCCGAGATCGACCTGCGGGCCGTCGCCCACGCCTGCGGCTCCGTGCCGCTGCTCGTCGACAACACCTTCGCCACGCCGGTCCTCCAGCGCCCGGCCGGGCACGGGGCGCGGCTGGTGCTGCACAGCGCCACCAAGTACCTCGGCGGGCACGGAGACGTGCTGGCGGGCGTGGTGGCCTGCGACGAGGAGTTCGCCGGGCGGCTGCGCCAGGTGCGGTTCGCCACGGGCGGTGTGCTGCACCCGCTGGCCGGCTATCTGCTGCTGCGCGGCCTGGCGACCCTGCCGGTACGGGTGCGGGCCGCGTCCGCGAACGCCGCCGAACTCGCCTCCCGGCTCGCCGCCGATCCGCGCGTGGCCCGGGTGCACTACCCGCGCATCGGCGGGGCGATGGTCTCCTTCGAGGTGCACGGGGATCCGCACGAGGTGATCACCGGCGTACGCCTGATCACCCCGGCCGTCAGTCTGGGCAGCGTGGACTCCCTCATCCAGCACCCTGCCTCCATCAGCCACCGCATCGTCGACGCCGACGACCGCAGGGAGGCCGGGGTGAGCGACCGGCTGCTGAGGCTCTCGGTCGGCCTGGAGGACGTCGAGGACCTGTGGGCCGATCTGGACGCGGCCCTGGGGGTGCGGGCCGGGACGCCCGCACCGGCGGAGGCGCCGGCCCGGGTCTGAGGCCGGGTACCCGGGGGACGGCCCGGCGCGTCGCACCGCCGGGCCGCTTTCCGGACGCCCGCGCGTCGGCCGGGATCCCGTGTCAGCGCGCTCGTCGTGCGCCGGTCGGCATGGTGAGGTCGTCGTCCCGCGGCCGCGCGGAGGCCGGAGCCCCGTGTCCGCGTGCTCGCCGTGTGCCGGCCGGTGCGCCGTGCCCCTCGCCCCCGCCGTCCCGCGCCCGCGCGGTGGCCATGCCCTCGTGTTCGCGCGCGGTGCCGGTGCCGGTGCCGCGCGCCCGCGCGTGACGGGCTACGACCGGCCGATCCGCTCGCCGTGCTCCCGCTCCCCGGGGACGCGGCGGTCCGCCACGGCGTCCAGGCGGACCGTGACGACCAGGGTGCCCTCCTCGATCTGGTAGTCGAGCGGCAGCCCCAGGCCGCGCATCGCGGCGACCATGCCGGTGTTGGACGCCTGCGTCACGGCGTACACCTGGGCGCAGCCGTCCTCGGCCGCCATCGCCACCAGCCGGGTGAGCAGCTCGGAGCCGATGCCCCGGCGCTGCCAGGCGTCCTCCACGACCAGCGCGACCTCGGTCTCGTCGCCGTCCCACAGCAGATGGCCGAGGCCGACGATGCGGCCCGAGGCGGTCTGCGCGGCGAGCGTGCGGCCGAAGCGCGGGCTGAGCAGGTGGTTCAGATAGCGGTCCGCGTCACCGACCGGCCCGTGGTACCGCATGCGCAGGGTCTCGGTGGAGCACCGCTCGTGCATCGCCCGCGCGGCCGCCAGATCGCCGGTGTCCGCGCGGCGCACGGAGACGGCGCTGCCTTCCGGCAGGGTGAGGACGTCACGGCCGCGCGGGATCCGCGGCCCGAGCCGGGCGTCCAGCTCCACCAGCGCGCGGGCGCGGGCGAACTCGGTGGGCGTGAACGGCAGATACGGCCGTTCCACGGTGATCTCCCCGCCCTCCGGGGCGCGCAGCCGGATCACGGTGTCCTCCAGGGAGCCCTCCTCGGGCACGGTCGTGGTCGCCCGGTGACCGCCGCCCGGCAGAGAGCGGATCGTGCACCGGCCCAGCAGCTGGCGCAGCGCGAGCGGCAGTTCGGCCGCGTCCTGCGCGGTGCGGGCGGCCAGCCCGAGGACCCGGGTCGGGGCGTCCACCAGATCGTGGGCGTCGGCCCGTTCGGTCCAGGTGTCCGCGCCCCCGGCGAGCGACACGGCGGCGACGAGGTCCGTTCCCTCCGGCGCCCGCAGCAGGAACTCGTCGACGGTCTCCTCGCCCAGCGGGTGCGTCTGCAGGCTCAGGATGTCGACCCGCCGCTCGGCCAGCGCCGTGCAGAGCGTGGCCAGCGCGCCGGGTTCGTCCTTCACCGTCGTCCGCATCCGCCACAGCACGCTGTCCCCGGCCACGGCGGCGGACGGCCGGACACCGCCGGTATCGTGCGCCGGCGGTGCGTGGCCGTGGCGCCGTGCCCACCACGCGTGGAAGGCGGCCGTGCACCGCGCGGTGAGTCCGACGGGGTTCCACCAGGGGTGCACGGGACCGCCGTGCCGGGTGTGCGTCACTTCAGACATGTCTCGACTCATGCAGCCACTGTGAAGGAATCGTGTTTCGTGATCACGAACGTACTGTGACTGATGGGTAAAGCGCGTTTCTGTCCGTTTTGTTGAGTTGCTGGCCGGAGTCGCCGACCGAAGTCACTGACCGACCAGGCCCGGCCGCAGCGTCTTCGTGAACAGTACGGTGCCGTCCTGCTCCCGCATCCGCACCGTCAACTCACCGCTGTCGCCGTCGATGTCGACCTCGCCGAAGAACTGGTAGCCGCCGGCGGGCGAGACGTTCGAGGCGCTCGGCGCCTTCACCCACACCCGCTCCGGGCCGAAGGTGCCGTCGAGCGCGCTGGCCGGGAAGGCGCCCGCGTTCAGCGGACCGGAGACGAACTCCCAGAACGGCTCGAAGTCGTCGAACGCGGCCCGCGAGGGCTGGTAGTGCTGCGCCGAGGTGTGGTGCACGTCGGCCGTCAGCCACACCGTGCCGGTGATCCGCCGGTGCTTGACGAACCGCAGCAGCTCCGCGATCTGCAGCTCCCGTCCCAGCGGAGCTCCCGGGTCGCCCTGGGCCACCGCCTCGACGTTCTGCCTGCCCTCGGTCGTGTCGGGCACGACGAGGCCGATCGGCATGTCGGCGGCGATCACCTTCCACACCGCCCGCGACCGCGACAGCTCCCGCTTGAGCCACTCCAGCTGCTCCCGCCCGAGGATGCCCTGCGGGTCCACGGTCTGGTCACCGGAGGAGTTGGCGTTGCGGTACGTCCGCATGTCCAGCACGAACACGTCGAGCAGCGGCCCCTGCCGCAGCACCCGGTACACCCGGCCCTCCCGGGCGCCCGGCCGCAGCGTGGACATCGGGAAGTACTCACTGAACGCGCGCCGCGCCCGGGCGGCCAGCACGTCGACGCTCTTCTCCGTATACCGGGCGTCCGTGTCGGCGATCCGCTGGCCCGGGTACCAGTTGTTGCGCACCTCGTGGTCGTCCCACTGCACGATGGACGGCACCTGGGCGTTGAACCGGCGCAGGTTCTCGTCGAGCAGGTTGTAGCGGAAGTTGCCCCGGAACTCGGCCAGGGTCTCGGCGACCTTGGCCTTCTCCTCGGTGGTGACGTTCCGCCAGACGCCGCCGTCCGGCAGGGCGGCGGTCGCGGAGACGGGTCCGTCGGCGTAGACGGTGTCGCCGCTGAACAGGAAGAAGTCGGGGTCGAGCCGGGCCATCGCGTCGAAGATGCGGTAGCCGCCGATGTCGGGATTGATGCCCCAGCCCTGCCCCGCCAGGTCGCCCGACCACAGGAACCGCACACCGTCCCGGCGCCGGGCGGCGACCGTGCGGAACGTGCCGGTGACCGGTTCACCGGTGCGGCGCGGGTCGTCGGGGTCGGCGAGCAGCACCCGGTAGTGGATCTGCTCGCCGGACGGCAGCCCGTGCAGCCGGGTCGTACCGGTGAAGTCGGTGCCCGCGCCGAGCAGCGGACCGTGCCATCTGCGCGGGCGGCGGAACGATTCGGTCGCCGACGTCTCGACGATCATCCGTGCCGGACGGTCGGAGCGCACCCACACCAGCCCTGAGTCGCGGGTGACGTCGCCGGTCTGCACGCCCCATTCGGCCCGCGGGCGCCCGGAGAGGGCGAAGGCGGGCGCCGTGCCGAGCGCGGTGGGCAGGGTCAGGGCCGCCGAGGCCGCGAGCGAGCCGCGCAGAACGGCGCGGCGGCCGGGGAGCGGACGGTGTGACATGGGATGCGCCTCCAGGGACGGGATCCGGCCAGTGTGCGCGACCACACCTACGCGGACGGCGCGGCCCGCACGCGAACACCGGGTGAACAACTCGCGCGGGCGGGGGAGCGGCCCCCTGCCGGGCGGCGGCCGGCCGGGGCACGGCTCGACGGCAGCCGGGTCCCAGGGGCGAGCCGCACAGCCTCGCGCGGCGCCGCGCGAGGCGGCGGGCCCTTCGGGGCCGGTCCGCGGTGTCGCCATGACAGGGCCGCACCGGGCGCTCCGGTAACGGGGCGGCGCCGCGCGGTCCGCCCTCAGCGGCTGCCGTCGAGGATGACCCGCGCGACCAGCGCCGGGTCGTCGTTCATCGGGACGTGGCCGCAGCCGGGCAGCCGGACCAGCCGGGCCCGGGGGATGATCCGCTTGGCGCGGACGCCCTGACGGGGGATCAGCAGCCGGTCCCGGGAACCCCAGGCGACGGTCACCGGTATGCCGGGCACGTCGTCGGTGAACCGTACGGCGGTGCCCGCGCGGAGGGTCTCGGTGAAACCGGTGGCCCCGGCGAGCGCGAGCGTCTCGGCGACCACGGCCTCCGGGGAACGGCGCCCGGGGCGGGCGTAGATGGTGCTGGTCAGCGCCGCCCGGCCGGCCGCGGAGCGGGCGAGGCGCTCGACCAGCGGAAGCGGCATCCGCTCCGCGATCCGCCGCATGGCGGTCAGCACGCCGAAGGCGTACCGCCGCTCGGCCTGCGTCCAGAAGCCCGCCGGGGACAGGGCGGTGACGGACCGTACGAGCCGTTCCCGGCCGAGCTCCAGGGCCAGCAGGCCGCCGAGCGAGTTGCCCGCGACGTGCGGCCGGCCGAGCTCCAGCTCCTCGCACAGGGCGCCCAGGGCGGCGTTCATGGTCGGCAGGTCGTGGGTGAGGCCCTCGGGCAGCGACGGGGAGGCGCCGAAGCCGGGCAGGTCCACGGCGATCACCTCGCGCTCGGTCGCCAGGATGTCCACCACCGGGTCCCAGGCCTGGCGGTGATGGCCGATGCCGTGCAGCAGGAGCAGCGGTTCGCCGCGGCCCACGCGCGCGTAGGACAGGGTCACGGGCTGCGGGCCGAGGGGAGAGGGGACCTCGAAGGAGACGGTCGCGGACATGGGGGTGCTCCTCGTCTGGGACTCGTGGGAACGGACGCCGCCCGGCGTCTATGTAGACAGCTTGTCAGCAATTGCTACCGACGGGTAGCCCCATGGTCGGCGTGTCCCGTGGGCCACCGGCCGGTGCCGCCTGGACACGACCGCGCGGGTCGGCTGGGATGGTGCCGTGACCACCGACACCGCGACCGACGCCTTCGAGGAACACCGCCCCGTCCTCCTGGGGGTCGCCTACCGCATGCTGGGCCGGGTGGCCGACGCGGAGGACGTGGTGCAGGACGCGTGGCTGCGCTGGTCGGGCGGCGACCGGGCCGAGGTGCGCGAACCGCGCGGCTACCTGGTGCGCGTCACCACCCGCCTCGCCATCGACCGGCTGCGCCAGATCAAGGCGCGCGGCGAGACGTACGTCGGCCCGTGGCTTCCCGAGCCCTACGTCACCGACTTCGGCGACACCGTCCCGGACGCCGCCGAACGGGCCGTCCTCGCCGACTCCGTCTCCCTCGCCGTCCTCGTCGTCATGGAGTCCCTGTCACCCCTGGAGCGCGCGGTGTTCGTGCTGCGGGAGGCGTTCGGCTACCCGTACGCCGACATCGCGGCCGTGCTCGACCGCGGCGAACCGGCCGTACGCCAACTCGCCGGCCGCGCCCGCAAGCACGTCGAGGAGCGCCGCCCGCGCTACGAGGTCGACCCCGCCGAGCGCCGCGACCTCACCGAACGCTTCCTGGCCGCGGCGGCCGACGGCGACCTGGAGGGCCTGCTGGAACTCCTCGCCCCCGACGCGCGCCTGGTCGGCGACAGCGGAGGCAAGTCGCGCGCCCCGCTGCGGGTCCTGGAGAGCGCCGACCACGTGGGGCGCTTCCTCCTCGGCGTCGCCCGCAGGGGCGTGCCGGACCTCTCCTTCCGCTTCCTGGAGCTCAACGGCGGCCCCGCGGCGCTCGTCCTGTCCGGTGACGAGCCCGACTCCGTCGTCCAGCTCGACGTCGCCGGCGGGCGCGTCCGGACGGTGTACGTCATCCGCAATCCCGACAAGCTGCGTTCGCTCGCCGCGGTCCGGTAGGAGCCCCCGCGCCGGAGCCCCCGTCACGACGGGGGCCCGCCATCGCGCCCGATTGGTATTGACCAAGGGTGAGAGGCGCCTTATGGTCGCAGATAAGTGAAACAACCTTTAATAAACAAGGGCGCTAAAACGCGGCCGGACACGGCGATCGTGGAGGACAGGGTGGGGACCACGCAGCTGGAAACGGTGCCGGAACCGAAGTACTGGCACCTCAGGACCGTGCTCAGTGAGGCGCTGGACTCGGAGTTCTCCGTGGGCGAGGTCCTGCCCAACGAGCGCGACCTCGCCGCCCGCTTCGGCGTCGCCCGCGCCACGCTCCGGCAGGCCCTGGAACAACTCGAACTCGAAGGCAGGCTGCAGCGCCGCCGCGGTGTGGGCACCACGGTCGCCCCGCCGCGCATGGGCGTGTCCGTCGGCGCGGCCCAGCAGACCTGGCCGGGCGGGCCGCTCGACGCCTGGCAGACCCTGGACTGCGCGCTCGAGGTGCCGCCCGCCGCCGTCGCCGAGACGCTGGTGACCGGCCGCGACGAGCCCGTGCACGTCGTGCGGCGCTCCCGCGTCTCCCACGGCCAGCCCGTCGCCGCCGAACTCCTCTACATCCCGGCGGACTCGGTCCCGGACCTGTCCGGCATCGACGCGCCGTCCGGCACGGCACGCGCGCGTGCCGTGCTGCGGGAACTGCAGCGCCTGGAGCTGGAGCGGCAGGAGAACGCGGTGGAGCTCGGCTCGGCCCGCGCGGACGACGCGAAGGAGCTGGACCGCCTTCCGGGCGCGCCGGTCCTCGTCGTCACCACCCGCTTCATCGCCCGCGGCCGCACCGCCGCGCTCTCCGTGGCCACGTACCGCGCGGACACCTGCCGCCTCACCTTCGGTGACTCCGGTGGCGTCGAGATCCACCACGGCCCGGAACGCCACGCGTCCTGACCTCCCCGTAACCATCCCGTGGCTGAGGACAGCCACACCGCCGTAGCTGCGGGCAGTCGTGCCGCTGGGGCGGCACGGGTGGGCGCAGCGGCACCCGGCAGGCGCCGGTCAGCGAAACCCACCCCCGCCCAGCAGGCACCGGGGTCAGCTGAGCCGGGGGGTGTCCCGGAGCCCGGCGTCAGCGGGGTGCCGTCGTGCCCGCTACCGGCGGGCCGTCACTGTGCCCTCCACCGCGAAGAGCTGTTCCTCCACGTGGTCGAGGGCCAGACGCACCGCACCCGTGGCGACCGCCGCCTCGCCGAGGTGGGACAGCGTGACCTTCGGCGGACGCAGACAGTAGCGGGCCAGTTCGCGCCGCAGCGGCTCCAGGACGCCGTCCAGACCGGCCGCCCAGCCGCCGATCACCACCAGCTCCGGATCGAGGGCCAGCACCAGCGCCGCCACGTCGTGGACGAGCCGGCGGATGAACCGGTCCATGGCCGCCAGCGCCCGCGTGTCGCCCCCACGGGCCTGGGCGAAGACCTCGGCGACCGCCTGCTCGTCGAGCGGGTGCAGCGGCTCGTCCGTGGTGGACAGCAGGGTCTCGGGGGTCGCCTCCCGGCCCAGCAGATGCAGTGCCCCGATCTCGCCGGCCGCCCCGCCGTACCCCCGGTGCAGCCGCCCGCCGATCAGCGAGCCGGCGCCCGGGCTCAGCCCGGCCAGCACGAACACCACGTCGTCGGTCCTCCTGGCGGCGCCCTTCCAGTGCTCGGCGACGACAGCCGCGTTGGCGTCGTTCTCCACCAGCACCGGACACTTGAAGGACCGGCTCAGCCGCTCGCCGAGGCCGAGGCCCGTCCAGCCCGGCAACGCCGTGCCCAGCCGCACCGTGCCGTCCGCCTCCACGATCCCCGGTGTGCCCACGCCCACGGCCCGCAGCGAGCCGCGCGGAACACCGGCCCGCCGCAGCAGCTCCGCGACGGCTGTGCCGGTCCGCTCCAGCCGCTCGTCGGCGTCGACGGTCTCGTCGACGTCCCGCGCCTGTGCGCCGATCACCTTGCCGTCCAGATCGGCCAGCAGCGCCGCCACCCGGTGCGCCCCGATCTCCAGACCGAGCAGATGCCCGGCCTCCGCCCGGAACCGGAACCGCCGCGCCGGCCGCCCCTGCCGCCGCGCGGCGCCCTCCTCGGCCGCCGTCTCCACGACGAGGCCCGCCTCGATGAGCCCCTCCACGACGCCCTCGACGGTCGGCCGGGACAGTCCCGTCACCCGGCTCACCTCGGTCAGCGTCGCGCAGTCCGTCGCCCGAAACGCGTGCAGCACCACCGCGGAGTTGATCCTCCGCAGCAGCGAGGGGTCCCCGCCGGTCAGCCGACCCACCGTCCGTCCTCCCTGCTGGTGCGCGTGTTGGGCGGATCGTACTCGGCGCGGCGGACCCCGGCGACCTCCGGGCGGGAGCGGCCCGGGACGAGGTTCAGCCCGGCGCCACGAAGCCCGACTCGTAGGCCGCGATCACCGCCTGGGTCCGGTCCCGCGCCCCCAGTTTCGCCAGCACGGCGCTCACATGGGACTTCACCGTCTCCGTCCCCACCACCAGCCGCGCCGCTATCTCCGCGTTCGTCAGGCCCCGCGCCATCAGCCGCAGCACCTCCTCCTCGCGCCCGGTCAGCCGCGCCCGCTCCAGCACGTCACGGGCCGCGCGGTTGCCGTCCCCGTCGGCGTACTCGGCCGCGAGCCGCCGCACCGAGGCGGGGAACAGCAGCGACTCGCCCTCGGCGACCAGCCGGACCGCGTGCACGATCTCCGCGGGCCGCGCCCGCTTCAGCAGGAACCCGTCGGCGCCCGCGCGCAGCGCCCCGTACACGTACTCGTCGTTCTCGAACGTCGTCACGACGAGGATCTTCGGCGGCGCGTCGACCGACCGCAGCAGCGCGCGCGTGGCCTCGATCCCGTCCAGCAGCGGCATGCGCACGTCCATGGCGACCACGTCCGGCCGCAGTCGACGCACCAGCGGGATCACCGCCGCACCGTCGGCCGCCTCCCCGACCACCTCGATGTCCGGCTGCGCCTCCAGCACGGCGCGCAGGCCGGCGCGTACGAGGGGTTCGTCGTCGACGAGCAGAACGGTGACCGGCATCCGGCCAGCGTAGATCAGCGCAACGGCAGTTCCACCCGCACCCGCCAGTCACCCCGGTCGGGACCGGTGTGCGCCTGCCCTCCCAACAGGGCCGCGCGCTCGCGTATGCCGCGCAGGCCGCTGCCCCGGCCGGACCCGGACGCCGTCCCGGTGAAGGGATTGCGGACCTCCAGGCCGAGCGAACCGTCGTCGACCGCGACACGGACCCGCACGGGGACGGCACCCGCGTGCCGCAGCACATTGGTCAGCGCCTCCTGGAGGATGCGGTACCCCTCGCGGGAAACCGGCCCGGGCACGGTCTCCAGGGGCCCGGTCATGTCGGCGTCGACCTCCGCGCCGGAAGCCCGCGCGGACTCCAGCAGCCGGCCGGCGTCCGTGAGGGCCGGCCGCCCGCCGACCGGCGGCCCGGATTCGCGCAGGACGCCGAGGACCCGCTCCAGGTCCTCCAGCGCGGCCCGGCCGGTCTCCTCGATGGCCTCCAGGGCCCGGTCGGTGAAGGCGGGATCACCGGCCGCGCGGGCGGCGCCCGCCTGCACGACGGCCACGGTCAGGGCATGGCCGATGGAGTCGTGGAGCTCCCGGGCGATACGGGTGCGCTCCAGGAGCTGCTCGGTGCGTTCCTCCAGGGCGGCCAGCCGCTCGACGGGGGAGGGGCCGAGCAGGCGGTGGGCCAGTGCCGTGATCAGGCGGCCCGAGCCGACCATGGTCGCCGCCAGGGCCGCCAGGGCCGGGGGCAGCAGGAGGACGTGCCACCAGTCGTGGCCCTCGAGCAGGAGCAACTCGCCGGAGGCCGTGTCCATGCCGAACGCCGCCGCCGCCAGGTCCACCGCGGCCATGAGCAGTTGCACGGTGAACAGGGAGGTCACGCAGCCGATCAGCAGCCGCGCCTGGAGCCACACGACGAGCCTGCCCCGGTCGCTCCAGGAGGCGGACGGCGCGACGACGACGCCGGCGCTCTCGCTGTCGTGCCGCTGACCGGCCAGCAGCAGTCTGGCCTGCAGCCCCTCCACGGTGCGCATCGCGGGCACCAGCCCGACGGGCACGAGCACCAGGGCCGCCGCGACCCAGGTCCACCACGCCTCCTGGACGAACAGCCACAGCGACGGCCACACGATCGCGATGAACAGGTGCAGCAACCGTGTGTACGTCACCGCCCGACCGAACGGGCGCAGCAAGCGGACCATTCCGTCATCGTGCCAGCCGCCACTGACAGCGGACCTCCCCCGCACGGGGGAGACGATCTCCACCGGCGGGGGAGGCCCCACCCCCGTACGGGGCGTCACGCTGCTGCCATGACCAGCATCGACGTCCAGGACCTCACCAAGGAGTACGGCACCCGGCGAGCCGTCGACCACCTCACCTTCCGCGTCCTGCCCGGCCGGGTCACCGGATTCCTCGGCCCCAACGGCGCCGGCAAGTCCACCACCATGCGCCTGGTGCTCGGCCTCGACCGCCCCACGTCCGGCTCCGCCACCCTCGGCGGCCGTGCGTACGCCACCCTCCAGCACCCCCTGCGCCACGTCGGGACCCTGCTCGACGCGCAGGCCGCGCACGGCTCCCGCACCGGCCGCGACCATCTGCGCGTCCTGGCGGCGACCCACCGGATCCCGGACCGCCGGGTCGACGAGGTGCTGGAGGAGACCGGCCTGGGTCCGGCGGGGCGCCGTCGGGTGCGGACCTACTCCCTGGGCATGCGCCAGCGGCTGGGCATCGCCGCCGCGCTGCTCGGCGACCCGGAGACCGTCATGCTCGACGAGCCGTCCAACGGCCTCGACCCGGAAGGCATCGTGTGGATCCGCACCCTGGTGCGCCGGCTCGCGGACGAGGGGCGGACCGTCCTGGTCTCCAGCCACCTGATGAACGAGACCGCCTCCTTCGCCGACCACCTCGTCGTCCTCGGGCGGGGCCGTCTCCTCGCGGACACCCCGATGCGGGAGTTCATCGACGCGCGCGTGCGCCCCGCCGTCCGCATCCGCACCTCCGACCCCACCGCCCTCAGGAGCGTCCTCGCCGGGCACGGTCACGACGCCGTGGAACACCCCGACGGCCACTGGAGCGTGCCGGACGCGCGCGTGGAGGACATCGGAGGCCTCGCCTCCGCCGCCGGGGTGCCGATCCTCGAACTCACGGCGGACGAAGGCACGCTGGAACAGGCCTATCTGGACCTGACCGCCGCCGAGACCGAGTTCGCCGCACAGCCCCAGGAGGCCTGACCCATGCAGTTCGCACCTGTTCTCCACGCGGAGTGGCTGAAGATCCGCACCGTACGCTCGCTCCCCGGAGCCCTGTTCGCGCTGTTCGCCGCGACCACGGCGTTCTCCGCGATCGCCGGGGTGGACGGCGCGTCGGGCCCGGAGTCCGACCCGCTGTTCACGGCCCTGTCCGGTGTCACGCTGGGACAGATCGCCGCCATCTCCTTCGGCGCCATGGCGGTATCGGCGGAGTACCACGACGGCGCCCTGCGGCTCTCTCTGGCCGCGGTTCCGCGGCGCGGGCGCTGGTTCGCCGCGAAGGTCATGGCGATCGCCGTCCCCACGCTGGTGGTGAGCCTGCTGACCGCGCCGGCCGCTCTCCTCGTGGCACGGGCGGGGCTCGGCGAGGCGGCGAGCGGCCTCACCCCGGCCGAGCAGATCCGGGGCGTCGTGGGCTGCGCCGTCTACCTCACGCTGATGGCCCTGTTCGCCGCGGGCCTCACGACCCTGCTGCGCAGCGGGGTGGCCACGCTGTCCGTGCTGATCCCCTTCATCCTCGTCGTGTCCTTCGTGATCGGCGACGCGGCCGGCACCGTCACCGACTTCCTGCCCGACCGGGCCGGACAGGTGGTCCTCCACGAGACCCACGACGGAACACTGGGCCCCTGGCCGGGGCTGGCGGTCACCGCGCTGTGGACGGCCGCCGCACTGGCGGCCGGGGCGTGGAGCCTGCGCCGCCGCGACGCCTGACCGGAAGCCGGCCGACGCCCCGCCGCCCGCCCGTGCCGACGGGTCCACCGGACCGGTGGACATCGCCCTGCACGCCGCCCTCGTCGACGAGCTGGGCTTCCGCCTCTTCCCCGCGGAGCACGGCCCGTCGGACGTCGGCCTCGGGGGACCGGGCCACCACGTCGCCGTCCTGGGGACCGACGACGGCCCGGACGGGGACCCCGCGCGGCGGGCGGTCCCGGTGGATCGGTTCGAGAAGGACCACGACGCCGTGTACGAGGTGCCAGCCTCCCGCTGGGGAGAAACCGGCTCCTGGAACCCGCGCACCGGGCGGGAGGAGACACCCGGGACGTGGGCCCGGCTCGCTGCCCGCGCCGGCGTGGTCCGGGTGCGGGAGGGGCAGGGCACCGGCTGTCGGGTCGCGGTCGCCGACCGGCACCCGGACGAGGCGATCCGACTGTCGGCGGTGGTCGCGCGAACACCCCCGCCCCGATCACCGGCCGTCACCGCCCGGCCGCGGCCTCCCGCAGTCGGGCGAACTCCTCCGCCAGCGTCGCCGGTGTCCAGTGCGCGTTCAGCCCGCTGGGATTGGGCAGCACCCACACGCGGGTGTCGCCGATGGTCCGTTCCTGCGGCCCGACCCGCGCCTTCCGGTCGTCGAACGCCGCGCGGTACGCGGTGACCCCGACCACGGCCAGCCACCGCGGCCGCAGCCGGGCCACCTTCAGGGCGAGCAGCCGCCCGCCCTCCCGGTACTCCTCGGCGCTCAGCTCGTCGGCCCGCGCGGTCGCCCGCGCCACCACATTGGTGATGCCGAGCCCGTACGACAGCAGCTCCCGCTGCTCGGACGGCCGCAGCAGCCGGGGCGTGAAACCGGAGCGGTGCAGCGCCGGCCAGAAGCGGTTGCCGGGGCGGGCGAAGTGGTGGCCGGTCGCGGCCGTCATTAGACCGGGGTTGATGCCGCAGAACAGCACGCGCAGGCCGTCCGCGACCACGTCCGGTACGAGACGGTCGCGGGCGGCCTCCAGCTCCTCCCGGGTGAAGCGCGTCAGAGGATCGCCCCGGGGGTGTACCCGGCGGCCTCCGGGCGCTGCTTGACGAGCTCGTCGACGCGGCCGACCACGGTGGCGACCTGGTCGCCCGCGGCGCCGGTGAAGGACAGCTTGTCCGCCATCAGCGCCTCCAGCTCCGCGCGGCCGAGCGGCAGCCGCTCGTCGGCGGCGAGCTTGTCGAGCAGGTCGTTGCGCTCGGCCCCCTGCTCCCGCATGGCGAGCGCGGTGGAGACGGCGTTCTCCTTGATCGCCTCGTGCGCGACCTCACGGCCGACTCCCGCGCGCACGGCGCCCATCAGCACCTTGGTGGTGGCGAGGAACGGCAGGTAGCGGTCCAGCTCGCGGGCGACGACCGCCGGGAAGGCGCCGAACTCGTCGAGCACCGTCAGGAACGTCTCCAGCAGACCGTCGAGCGCGAAGAACGCGTCCGGCAGCGCGACCCGGCGCACCACCGAGCAGGACACGTCGCCCTCGTTCCACTGGTCGCCGGCCAGCTCGCCGGTCATCGAGGCGTAGCCGCGCAGGATCACCATCAGGCCGTTGACGCGCTCGCAGGAGCGGGTGTTCATCTTGTGCGGCATCGCGGACGAGCCGACCTGGCCCGGCTTGAAGCCCTCGGTCACCAGCTCGTGCCCGGCCATCAGCCGGATCGTCTTCGCCAGCGACGACGGCGCGGCGGCGAGCTGCACCAGCGCGGTGACGACCTCGTAGTCCAGCGAGCGGGGGTAGACCTGGCCGACGCTGGTGAACGCCTGCGAGAAGCCCAGGTGCCCGGCGACCCGCCGCTCCAGCTCCGCGAGCCTGTCCGCGTCGCCGCCGAGCAGGTCCAGCATGTCCTGCGCGGTGCCGACCGGGCCCTTGACGCCGCGCAGCGGGTAGCGGCCCAGCAGCTCCTCCACCCGGCCGTACGCGACGAGCAGCTCGTCGGCGGCGGTGGCGAACCGCTTGCCGAGGGTGGTGGCCTGCGCGGCCACGTTGTGCGAGCGGCCGGCCATGACCAGCTCGCCGTACTCGCCGGCCAGCTTGCCCAGGCGTGCCAGCACGGCCACCGTACGGTCGCGCATCAGCTCCAGCGAGAGCCGGATCTGCAGCTGCTCGACGTTCTCGGTGAGGTCGCGGGAGGTCATCCCCTTGTGCACGTGCTCGTGCCCGGCGAGGTCGTTGAACTCCTCGATCCGCGCCTTCACGTCGTGCCGGGTGACCTTCTCGCGCTCGGCGATCGAGGCCAGGTCGACGGTGTCGAGGACACGCTCGTAGTCGGCGATCGCCGCGTCGGGCACCTCGATCCCGAGGTCCTTCTGGGCCCGCAGCACGGCGAGCCAGAGCTGCCGCTCCAGCCTCACCTTCTGCTCAGGGGACCAGAGCGTGGCGAGCTCGGCGGAGGCGTAGCGTCCGGCGAGGACGTTCGGGATACGGGGCTTGGCGGGCGCAGCAGTCACGTGTCCGGAGTGTACTGGCGATTCCTGCAGGTCGGCGCCACCGGGTGGCCTGGAGGAAAGTACAAGGAGGCGTTACCGGCCCTCGTACGGCAGCAGCTCGGGCCGCTTCGGCGGCAGGCCGTCGCCGGAGGAGCGGCCGGTGAGGCGGCGGCCGATCCACGGCAGCAGGTGCTGCCGGGCGAACCGGGCGTCCGCGACCCGCCGGGCCATCCAGCGCGGCGGCAGCGTCGCCTCCGGGGGCAGGTGCCACTCGGGGTCCTCCGGTGCGTGGCCCAGCGTCTGCCAGACCGCCTCCGCGACCCTGCGGTGCCCGTCCGCGGTCAGGTGCAGCCGGTCCACGTCCCACAGCCGGGGGTCGGCGAGCGACGGCGCCCCGTACAGGTCGACGACCAGCGCGCCGTGCTTTTCGGCGAGCTCGTCGACGCATTCGAACAGCGCCTCCATGCGCGGGCGGAAGCGCTCCAGGACCGGTCCCTGACGGCCGGGGCTGCGCATCAGCACCAGCTGCCCGCAGTGCGGCGCCAGCCGCTCCACGGCCTCCGTCAGCAGGTCCCGCACCCTCCCCATGTCGCACTTGGGCCGCAGGGTGTCGTTGAGCCCGCCGACCAGGGTGACGACGTCGGCCCGCATGGCGGCGGCGGCCTCGACCTGCTCGTCGACGATCTGCTGGATCAGCTTGCCGCGCACCGCGAGGTTGGCGTACCGGAAACCGGGCGTGACGGCCGCCATCCGCGCGGCGAGGAGGTCGGCCCAGCCCCGGTAGGTGCCGTCGGGGAGGAGGTCCGACATGCCCTCGGTGAAGGAGTCGCCGAGGGCGACGAGGCTGCTGTAGGGAGGAGTGGGATCAGTCTGCATGGCGACACAGATGGTATCCCGCGGCACATACCCGCCGGTCGGTCGCCCTCCCCCGGCTCAGGCCCGCTGTCCGAACAGCTCCTGCAGCACGTCCTCCATGGTCACCAGTCCGGCCAGCCGCCCGTCGGCCCCGAGGACGGCCGCCAGATGCGTGCGGCTGCCCCGCATGGCGGTGAGGACGTCGTCCATCGGCGTGCTCTCCCGCACCCGCGCGATGGGCCGCATGTCGCCCAGCCGGAACGGAAGGTCCCGCGGTGAGGCGTCGAGGGCGTCCTTCACGTGCAGGTAGCCGACGATCCGCCGCTGCTCGTCCACCACCGGGAAGCGGGAGAAACCGAACTCCGCCGACAGCCGCTCCAGCCCCTCCGGGGTGACCCCCACGCTCGCGTAGACGACGCGCTCCAGTGGCATCACCACGTCCCGCACCGGCCGCCGGCCCAGCTCCAGCGCGTCGTGCAGCCGCTCGCGCGCGCGGTCGTCGATGAGGCCCGCCTCGCCGGAGTCCTTCACGATCTGCGCCAGCTCGGAGTCCGAGAAGGACGCGGTGACCTCGTCCCGGGTCTCGACCCGCATCAGCTTCAGCAGCGCGTTGGCGAACGCGTTGACCGTGAAGATCACCGGGCGCAGCGCGCGGGACAGCGCCACCAGCGGCGGACCCAGCATCAGGGCGCTGCGCACCGGCTCGGCGAGCGCGATGTTCTTCGGCACCATCTCGCCGAGCAGCATGTGCAGATACGTCGCGAGCGTCAGCGCGATCACGAACGACACCGCGTGTCCCGCACCCTCCGGGACACCCACCGCGTGGAACACCGGCTCCAGCAGATGCGCGATGGCCGGCTCGGCGACGACGCCGAGGACCAGCGTGCACAGGGTGATGCCGAGCTGCGCGGCCGCCATCAGCGCGGACACGTGCTCCAGACCCCACAGCACGCTCTTCGCGCGCCGGTCGCCCTGGTCGGCGTACGGCTCGATCTGGCTGCGGCGGACCGAGATCAGCGCGAACTCGGCGCCGACGAAGAAGGCGTTGACGACCAGCGTCGCCAGACCGATCAGCAGCTGTACGACGGTCATCGCCGTGCCCCCCTGTCCTCCGTGGTCCCGGCCGTCCGCCGTTCCGTCGCGTGCCGTTCGTCCGCGTCCCGATCGTCGAGGGGCGCGTGCAGCAGGACGCGCGCCGCGCGGTGGCCGGTGGCGTCCACCACGTCCAGACGCCAGCCGGCGACCTCGACGGTGTCGCCGACGGCCGGTATCCGGCCCAGCTCGGCCGCCACGAGCCCGGCCAGGGTCTCGTACGGCCCCTCCGGCGCGCGCAGACCGACCCGGGCGAGCTGGTCCACCCGCGCGAAGCCGTCGGCCGAGAACAGGGAGCGCCCGCTCTCGTCGGTGCCGGCCCGGGCCAGGTCGGGGGTCTCGTGCGGGTCGTGCTCGTCGCGGACCTCGCCGACGACCTCCTCGACGATGTCCTCCAGCGTGGCCACGCCGGCCGTGCCGCCGTACTCGTCGATCACCACGGCCATGGTGCGCCGCCCGGAGAGCCGGTCGAGGAGACGGTCGACGGTGAGCGATCCGGGGACCAGCAGCGGTTCGCGCATCAGCTCCGACACGGGCACCTGGGCCCGGCGCTCCGCGGGCAGCGCCAGTACGTCCTTGACGTGCGCGGTGCCGACGACCGCGTCGAGGGTGTCGCGGTAGACGGGGAACCGGGACAGCCCGGTCGCCCGGGTCACGTTGGCCACGTCCTCACAGGTGGCGTGCACCTCCAGCGCGACGACCTGGACGCGCGGTGTCATCACGTTCTCGGCGGTGAGGTCGGCGAGGTTCAGGGTGCGGACGAAGAGCTCGGCGGTGTCCGGCTCCAGGGCGCCCTCCCGGGCGGAGTGCCGGGCGAGCGCCGCGAGCTCCTGGGGCCCGCGCGCCGACTCCAGCTCCTCGGCGGGCTCCACGCCGATGCGGCGCACGATGCGGTTGGCCGTGTTGTTCAGATGGGTGATGAACGGACGGAAGGCGGCGCTGAACCAGCGCTGCGCGTTGCCCACCCGTCTGGCGACGGCCAGCGGCGAGGAGATCGCCCAGTTCTTGGGCACCAGCTCGCCGACCACCATCAGGAACACCGTCGACAGGGCGGTGCCGATCACCAGGGCGAGGGAGCTCGCCACCGAGGCGGAGACGCCGACGTCCTCCAGCGGGCCCGCGATCAGCGCGGCGATCGACGGCTCGGCCAGCATGCCGACCACCAGGTTGGTGACCGTGATGCCGAGCTGCGCGCCGGAAAGCTGGAAGGTGAGGTTCCGTACGGCCTTGAGGGCGCCCGCGGCCCCTCGCTCGCCGCGCTCGACGGCCCGTTCCAGTTCGGCCCGTTCGACCGTGGTGAGGGAGAACTCGGCCGCGACGAAGGCGCCGCAGGCGAGAGACAGCAGGATCGCCGCCAGAAGGAGGAGCACTTCGGTCATCGGGTCACCTCTGTCCCATGGTCGGACAGGACGGGAACGGATGCGCGATGTCGCGGACCGGAGGGCTCGCCCATGGGCGGACGCACACAACCTTTCATGGAGGACCGAGTGGCCCCACAAGGGTAAAGGATCGGCAAAGGTGTGCTGTCGGGCCGTGGATCACCCGGTGAGGGGCTTCACCCAGCGCCGCCAGCGTTCCTCCCGCGCGTACCCCGCGGAGCCCCAGGCATGATGGGCGGTCCCGTTGCTCTCGAGCACCATCGCGTCCGCGCGGCGCCCGCCGAGCCGTACGAACCGCTCCTCCGCGGCGGTCAGCAGCGCGGAGGCGACGCCCCGGCGGCGACGGTCCGGACGCACCGCCAGCCGGTAGAGGTGGCACCGCCAGCCGTCGAAGCCCGCGATCACCGTGCCGGCCAGTTCACCGCCGCTCTCCGCGAGGATCAGCGCCTCGGGGTCGCGGGCGACCAGCCGCTCCACGCCGTCCCGGTCGTCACTGATGCTCGTGCCCTCGGCGGCCACCTTCCAGAAGGCCAGCACGGTGTCGAGATCCTCGGGCGTCGCGGCCCGTACGCGCAGCTCGGTCATGAGGTGATCACAGCACGCGGGACCGTGCACGACAGGGCATTCCACGATCCGGACCCCGGCCGCGCCGGTCGTCCCGCCCCGCCCCGTCTGTATGCGACGCCCGCGGAGCGGGTCGAAGTGCTTCGATCGTTTTGGCGCCGCGGGCCCGTCTCCACCCCGGATCCGGCTCCTGACGCCGGTGCGAGGACCCGCTCTCCACGCTCTTTGAGCGTCTCCACGTTCTCCGGCCGTGCCGCGGCACTTGCCGCCGCTAGCGTCCCGGCGCTAGCTTCGAGGCATGGCGAAGACCCAGCTGAACGTGCGCGTGGACGAGGGCACCGCCCGCGCGGCAAGGGAACGCGCCCTGGCGCGCGGGATGAGCGTGAACCGCTACATCGAGGAACTGGTCCGGCAGGACACCGGCGAGGCGGGCCGCGCCTTCGTCGACGCCGCCGCCGACTTCATGAAGCAGTACGAGAGCGTCTTCGCCGAGGAGTTCGGCAAGGACCGCGAGGGCGCGCGAAGGCCGCCACTGAGCCGTTGAACGACCTGCGCATCGACCTCGCGTGGCTGCTCATGCTCGCCGAGCGGCAGACCCCGGGAGACCCGCAGGTCACCGACTGGGGCGCCCTCGTCGCCGCCGTCGCACGCCACGAGGCCGAGATCTTCGACGTCCCCGTCTACGACGGCCCGCACGCCCGCGCCGCCTCACTGCTCCAGCTGCTGATCCACATCCCCGCGCTGGAGCGGTCCAACGCCCTGTTCGCCTCCGCCGTCGCGTACGCCTATCTCGTCGCCAGCGGTCTGAAGGTCGTCACCTCACCCGAGCAGGTGCGCGATCTGGCCCGGCTCGTCAAGACCGGCGAGGCGACCGTGGACGACATCGCGGCCGAGCTGCGCCGCTGGTGCGAGTGATCAGCTCCCGCCGGCCGCCGCGTCGCCCGCCGGCCGCCACGCGGTGCCCATGACGCAGTACGAGGTGGGCAACGCCGGCCCCCTGTCCGGCATCAGCACCCGCCGGTAGGGGCCGAGCTCGAACCCCGCCTCGCGCAGCGCGCCGACCGGGTCCCGTGCCACATGGCAGCCGCCGGCCAGCGCCGGCCACACCGTCCGGTCCAGCGCCCGCTGGGTGAGGCGCATGACCGGGCCGCCGCCCCGGCCGTGCTCGAAGAACCGCACCTCGCCGCCCGGCCGCAGCACCCGCCGCAGCTCCGCGAGCGCCCGCGGCACGTCCCGGACGCTGCACAGCACCAGGGAGAGCACCGCCGCGTCGAACGCCTCGCTCTTGACCGGCAGCGCCTCCGCCGCGCCCGGTGCCACGTCCACCGGCACCTGGGCGCGCAGAGCGGCCTCCACGGCCAGTGCCCGCAGCCCGCGCTCCGGTTCGACGGCGACGATCTCCGAGACGGTGCCCGGGTAGTGCGCGAAGTTCAGACCGTTGCCCGCGCCGATCTCGATCACCCGGCCGGACAGCCCGCCGAGCAGTGCGCGCCGTACCTCGGCCATTCCCGCGCGGGTCTCGGCGGCGACGCTGAGCCGGGCGTAGCACCGCGCGAACACCGGATGGTGCACGGCGTCCCGCTCCACCTTCGTGGACCGGCCGGACGGCAGCTGCATGAGGGCCTCCCCCAGGACGGGCCTACGCCGATTCTCCCCCGAACGGGCGCCCCGTACCCCCGCCCGCCGTCAGGGCGCCTCGCGCACCCGGAACGCCTCCGCGTCCCAGGTCCCCTCGAGGCGGGGCGCCAGCCAGTGCGGTGCCGAGGCCCGGAACCCGGCGGGGTCCAGCGCGCCCGCCCCGGCCGGTACGGCGCCCAGCAGCGGGACACCGGTCACGTCCGGCAGGTCCAGCAGGTTGCACCGCGAGGCCAGGTCGGGCTCGGCGGGCCAGCTGCCGATCACCACACCCGCCAGGTCCAGCCCCCGGCCGCGCAGCTCACGGGCCGTCAGCTCCGTGACGTTCAGGGTGCCGAGCCCGGCCGACGCCACCACCAGCACCGGCGCGGACAGCAGCGCCGCCGCGTCCGCCAGCGTCCCGCCGGCCGCGTCGAACCGTACGAGCAGCCCGCCCGCGCCCTCCACCAGCACCAGATCGTGCTCCGTGGCCAGCTTGGCGGCCCGCTCCGCGACCTCGTGCGGATGCACCGGCGCCCGGCCGGCCCGGCGGGCCGCCGTGGCCGGCGCCAGCGGATCCGGGTACCGGGCCAGTTCGGCCGTCGTCACCGCACCGGCGAGCCGCGCCACCTCCTCGGCGTCCCCGGCCTCGTCCGGCCGCACCCCCGTCTGCGCCGCCTTCAGCACGGCCACCGACCGGCCGGCCGCCAGCGCCGTCGCGGCGAGGGCGGCCGTCACCACCGTCTTGCCGACCTCGGTGCCCGTGCCCGTGATCACCCACACCGGCATGTCATCCCTCCTTCGCCGCCGCGCACACCGCGCGGGCGATGCGCGCCACGTCCGCGTCACCCGTGACGTACGGCGGCATGGTGTAGATCAGATCGCGGAACGGCCGCAGCCACACGCCCTCGCGCACGGCGGCCTCCGTGGCCGCCCGCAGGTCGACGGCGTGATCGAGCTGGACGACCCCGATGGCACCGAGCACCCGCACGTCCCGCACCCCGGACAGTCCGGCCGCCGGTGCCAGCCCCTCCCGCAGGCCCGTCTCGATCCGCCCGACCTCCGCGCGCCAGTCCTGGCCGAGCAGCAGCTCGACGGAGGCGCAGGCCACGGCCGACGCCAGCGGATTGCCCATGAACGTCGGACCGTGCGCCAGCACCGGCACCTCGCCGCGCGAGATGCCCTCGGCCACCCGCGCGGTGCACAGCGTCGCCGCCATGGTCAGGTAACCGCCGGTCAGCGCCTTGCCCACACACATCACATCCGGCGTCACCGCCGCGTGCTCCGCCGCGAACAGGGCGCCCGTACGTCCGAACCCGGTCGCGATCTCGTCGAACACCAGCAGCACGCCGTGCGCGTCGCACGCCTCGCGCAGCACCCGCAGGTACGCGGGGGAGTGGAACCGCATCCCGCCCGCGCCCTGCACCACCGGTTCCACGATCACCGCGGCCAGCTCGCCGGCGTGCCGCTCGACCGTCTCCCGCAGATGGCGGGCGTAGGGCTCCTCGTACTCCGCGGGCGGGGCCTCGGCGAACACCTGGCGCGGCAGTACCCCGGACCACAGCTCGTGCATCCCGCCCTCGGGGTCGCACACCGACATCGGCTGCCAGGTGTCGCCGTGGTAGCCGCCCCGCCAGGTCAGCAGCCGCCGCTTCTCCGGCCGGCCCAGCGAGCGCCAGTACTGCAGGCACATCTTGACCGCGACCTCGACCGACACCGATCCGGAGTCGGCGAGGAACACGTGCTCCAGACCCTCCGGAGACATGTCGACAAGGAGCTTCGCCAGCCGCACGGCGGGCTCGTGGGTGAGCCCGCCGAACATCACGTGGCTCATCCGCTCCAGCTGCCCGCGCGCGGCCTCGTTGAGCACCGGGTGGTTGTAGCCGTGGATCGCCGACCACCAGGACGACATCCCGTCGACCAGTTCGCCCGAGCCGTCGGCGAGTCTCAGCCGCACCCCGCTCGCCGACTCCACGACGAGCGGTTCCTGACGGCCCGGCATGGGCCCGTACGGGTGCCAGACGTGCCGCCGGTCCAGCTCCAGCAGTTCGGCGACGGACCGCTCAGGCATTGGGCGCGAGGTCCGTTCCGGCTCCCCGGCGGCGGACGGCGACCAGATCGGGACGTGGCTCCCCGTCCGCGCCCCCGCGGGACTGCGAGACCGCCGGACCGCACCCTCCGCCGCCCTCGTGGGAGCCGCAGCCGCCGCCCGCGCGGTGCTCGGGCAGCGTCACCTCACCGGCGCCCTCCACCTCGAACCCGGCGTCCGCGATCATCTCCAGGTCCGCCTTGCCGGCCTGGCCCTCGCTGGTGAGGTAGTCGCCGAGGAAGATCGAGTTGGCCAGGTGCAGCGCGAGCGGCTGCATGGTGCGCAGGTGCACCTCACGGCCGCCGGCGATCCGCACCTCGACGTCCGGGCAGACGAACCGCACCATCGCCAGGATGCGCAGACACCGCTGCGGGGTCAGGTTCCACTCCTCGGCGAGCGGCGTCCCCTCGAACGGGATCAGGAAGTTGACCGGCACCGAGTCCGGGTCCAGCTCGCGCAGCGAGAAGACCACGTCGACCAGGTCCTCGTCGGTCTCGCCCATGCCGGCGATCAGCCCGGAGCAGGCGGACAGACCGGCCGCGTGCGCCTTCCGCACGGTGTCCACCCGGTCGGCGTACGTGTGCGTGGTCGTGATGTCCCCGTACGTCGACTCGGACGTGTTGAGGTTGTGGTTGTAGGCGTCCGCGCCCGCCTCGCGCAGCCGCTCCGCCTGGCCGTCGGAGAGCAGGCCGAGACAGGCGCACACCTCGACGTCCTCGTTCTGCTCCTTGATGGCCCTGATGGTGTCGGAGACCCGGTCCACGTCACGGTCGGTCGGACCCCGGCCGCTGGCCACCAGGCACACCCGTTTGGCGCCGCCCGCGAGTCCGGCGGCGGCCGCCTGGGACGCCTGGTCCGGCTTGAGCCAGGTGTACTTCAGGATGTCGGCCTTGGAACCGAGCCGCTGGGAACAGTAGGAGCAGTCCTCCGGGCACAGGCCGGACTTGAGGTTGACGAGATAGTTGAGCTTCACCCGTCGGCCGAACCAGTGCCGCCGCACCTTCCCGGCCGCGGCCACCACATCGAGCAGGTCGTCGTCGGACGTCGAGAGGACGGCCAGAGCTTCCCCGCGGGTCGGCGTCTCGCGCCGAAGCCCCTTGTCCACCAGCGTGTTCAGCAGGTCCATGGGAGCCGATCCTGTCCTACCCGACCGGCCCGGGCCAAGGTGGGTTCGTACAACAGGGGCACTTCGATGTGTGGGTATCACCACACAGTGGTCCGTCCGGCCTCCCGCTAATGTCTGTGCACTGCCTACAAAAACCCGGAGGACCCATGGCGTTCGGCTGGATCGACGAGCAGGCGGAACTGCGCCGCCGGGCCGGACTCGTACGCACCCTGCGTCCCCGGGCCGCCGACACGCCGTTGCTCGATCTGGCGAGCAACGACTACCTGGGCCTGGCCCGGCATCCGGAGGTCACCGAGGGCGCCGCGCGGGCCGCGCGGACCTGGGGCGGCGGGGCGACGGGCTCCCGGCTCGTCACCGGCACCACCGGCCTCCACACCGAACTGGAACGCGAACTGGCCGCCTTCTGCGGCTTCGAGGCGGCCCTGGTCTTCTCCTCCGGTTACGCGGCCAACCTCGCCGCCGTCACCGCGCTGGCCCCGCACGGCTCCAGGATCGTCTCCGACGCGGGCAACCACGCCTCGCTGATCGACGGTTGCCGGCTGGCCCGCGGTACGACACAGGTCGTGGCGCACTCCGATCCCGACGCCGTGCGCAAGGCGCTGGACGGGCACGACGGACCCGCGGTCGCGGTGTCCGACACGGTGTTCTCGGTGGACGGCGACGCCGCCCCGCTCACCGGGCTCGCCGCGGCGTGCCGGGAGCACGGCGCGGGTCTGGTGCTCGACGACGCGCACGGTCTCGGCGTGCTCGGTGACGGCGGGCGCGGGGCCCCGCACGCGGCGGGGCTGGCGGGCGCCGGCGACGTCGTCGTGACGGTGACGCTGTCCAAGTCGCTCGGCAGCCAGGGCGGAGCGGTGCTCGGCCCGGCCCGGGTGGTCGAACACCTGGTCAACGCGGCCCGCACGTTCATCTTCGACACGGGACTCGCCCCCGCCGCCGCGGGCGCGGCCCTGGCGGCCCTGCGGCTGCTGCGCCGCGAACCCGGGCGCGCGGCACGGGCGGGCGAGGTGGCGCGGGAACTGCACGACCGGCTGACGGCCGCGGGTCTGGAAGCGGTGCGTCCGGACGCCGCGGTCGTCTCCGTGCGTGCTCCTTCCCCGGAGCGGGCCGTGCGATGGGCGGCCGACTGCCGGGCGGCCGGCCTGTCCGTGGGCTGCTTCCGTCCTCCTTCCGTGCCCGACGGCGTTTCACGGCTCAGACTGACCGCCCGCGCGGACCTGTCCGGGGCGGAGATCGAACGCGCTGTACGGGTGATCGGCGAGACGCGGCCATGAGTCGGCGGGACACGGCCGTGCGTCGCCCGACGACGGGCTGACCGGTCGGCTCGTCAGCCGACCGCGGTCACGAACTCCGTCCAGCTGGCGGGGGAGAAGAGCAGCGCGGGCCCGTCCGGGGCCTTGGAGTCGCGTACGGCGAGCAGTCCGGCCAGGGGGCCGGCGGCCGGACGGGCCGTCTCCACACAGTTGTTCGCCCCCGTGCTGTAGCTGCTGCGCAGCCACCTCACATCGTGCGGTACGAGGCCGGAAGGGATGGTCCGAGGCGGTACGGGCATCGTGCCTCCTTACGCGCCGGCGGCTGCGCCGGCGATGAAATCCAACGAGTCCTCGGGTGAAAGGGCGTGGATCGAGAGGGCGTCGAAGGCCTCCGAGTACACCCGGAGGTCTTCTTTCCGCTCCAGATGGAGGCTACTCGTCAAGTGGTCGAGAACAACCACGTCCAGATCAGAAGTGCGCGAAAATGAAAAGATTACGAAAGGACCGGTCATGCCGATGTGGGCGCCGGCGCCGAACGGCAGGACCTGCAAGCGCACTTGGGGGAGGAGGGCCGCCTCGACCAGCCGGTTCAGCTGTCGGGCCATCACGCCGGGGCCGCCGACCTCCCGGCGCAGCACCGCCTCGTCCAGGACCGCGCTCAGTTCCAGCGGCGGCGTCGCCCGCAGCACGTCCTGCCGGGCCAGCCGCACCTCCACCAGCGCGTCCAGCCGCTCCTCCGACGCGTCCTCCAGGGCCGCCTCCGTCACCGCGCGCGCGTACTCCGGCGTCTGCAGCAGTCCCGGGATCACCGTGGTCTCCAGGGTGCGCATCGTGCTCGCCTGCGACTCCAGACTGATGAAGTCCCGGTAGGTCGGCGGCAGTACACCGCGGTAGGCGTGCCACCAGTGGTGCCGTCCGTCCCCGTCGCCGGAGCCCGACAGCACCAGCAGCAACTCCCGCAACTGCGGGTCGGTCACGCCGTAGACGTCGAGCAGTAACCGCACGTCGGGCGGTTTCACCCCGCTCGTGCCCGTCTCGATCCGGCTCACCTTCGACTGGTGCCAGCCCGCGAGGCGGGCCGCCTCGCCGCTGGTGAGTCCCGCCGAGGTGCGCAGCGCGCGCAGTTCGGCGCCCAGTTTCCGGCGGCGCACCGCGGGACCGTGCTGCATGGGCTACTCCTTACTCCTTCCGAGTCGCCCGGATACGGTCTCCCGTCGCAGAGTTCACCGCTTCGGGCGACAGATATATGCACATCTTGGCGGATCGCCGTCCTGCGCCGCGCGGTGATGGCAGTCTGGCGGTGAAGCACCAGTGCGGGACCGTACTCGAACCATCCGCTCCGTGTCGGACCCCGGTCCCGTGGGAAAGGGACGACGTCGCCATGGCAGACCATCTGGAAGCATCCGTCACTCTGCCGAGCGATCCCGCCTCGGTCTCGGCCGCCCGCGCCCATGTGGTGGGCGCACTGGAGGAATGGGGCGTGCCGGCGGACACGGAACTGTGCGAAACGGTCCGGCTGATCGTCTCCGAACTCGCCACCAACGCCGTGCAGCACACGTTCGGGCAGTCGCCCACGTTCACCGTGGACGTCGTCCTGGTCCAGGACGAACGATTGCACATCGGTGTCACGGACAGCCACCCGCGGCTCCCCAAGCGGCTGCCCGCGGCGGTCCAGCAGGACAACGGCCGCGGGCTGGTCATCATCCGCTGGCTGACCGCGGAACGCGGCGGCAGGCTCAGAGTGCGCCCCACGCGTGAGGGCGGCAAGACCGTGTCGGTCGAACTGCCGTGGACCGCCCGGGCCGCCGAAGCGGCCACGGCGGCTGGACAGCAGGAGCAGTAGGAGCCGCCTCGGCCGAAGGAGGCGGGAGCGGCGGCGCGGCGGGCCGCCGCCCCCGTCCCCGCGGTCACTTCACCCGGCCGTACCAGACGCTGCGGGTCCAGATCTTCTGCAGGCGCACCACGTCCCCGGTCTTCGGGGCGTGCCAGATCTTGCCCTTACCCGCGTAGATGCCGACGTGGTAGACGTAGCCACCCGAATGGAAGAACACCAGGTCCCCCGCCCTGCGGCTCCCGGCGGAGATGTGGCGCGTCTTGTTGTACTGCTGGGCGGCGGTGCGCGGCAGCTTCTTGCCCGCCTTCTTGAACGAATACAGCGTCAGACCCGAGCAGTCGAACCTGTACGGCCCCGTGGCGCCCCACTTGTAGGGCGAGCCCTGCTTGGAGGCGGCGATGCGCAGCGCCTTGGTGGCCGGGCTCGCGGCGGCCGCCTCCGAGGCGGCTCCGGGGACCACGATGGAGCCGCCCACCGCGGCCAGGGTGAGGGCCGAGGCCGTGCCGGCCCGGGCCATGAGAGACGGGACACGATTGAGCGCAGTCATGCGCAACCCTTCGTCAGCCGCCTGTGAAGGATGACCTGTCGGATTCGGGCTGGCGAAGTGGCCCGGCCGCACGCGTGCGGCTTCACCCCAAGGGCTGCTCGGAACTGACGTCCCGGCGGCCCGTCGTGCTTGGGTCCTCCACTCCTGCCGATCCACTCCTGTCGACCGGTCATCCGGGCGGCGGCAGGACTCGGCGTCCGCCCGGATCGCCCCGCCGCGGCGGCGGGGTCTTGTCGTCAGTCAGGGATCTTGGCTCATGACGCGGTCGAAATCCCAACGGAACGTGGGGTTTGTGTTGTTACTCACCACTCATCCGATCGGGTGGACACTTCTCCGTCCTGGTCCCCGCCGGGCGTCCGGGGAGCCCCGGACCAGGGGTGAAAAGCGCCGTTCCGGTCGTGCGGTACGCGCGCTGCGCAACTTCGAAGGCCCGAAAACAGCAGGTTCGTCTACGCCGGACGGGGGTACGCCGTTTGGTCCGTTTCAACCCCGGCAAGGGCGCACTGTCCACCGGGGCCGCAGTCCGGGGGTCCGCGGACGTCAACTGCCGGGGTCCGGCGGCAGGGTGACCCGGGCCGTGCGCCGCTCGCCGTCCAGCACCCGCAGGGCCCGGGCCAGCGTGCCGGAGTGCAGTTCGCTCTCGCCGCGCTGGTGCATCAGGGCCAGCGCGTCGCGCAGCGCGACGGCCTTGCCGACCAGTGCCTGAGCGGCGCGCAGTCCGCGATAGGTGTCACCGCCCAGGGCCGGGTTGACCCGGCCGAGCAGGTCGACGGCCTCGAGGTAACGGTCGATCAACTCGGCCTCCGCGCGGGTCAGCGCGGGCAGCGGCGGCAGCTCCGGTGGCAGCATCCGCGGCTCACCTCGGGCCGGGAGCGGAAGGCGCGCTCCTGTGGCCGGGCACGATCCGGTCCGCCAGGCCGTACTCCACCGCCGCCCGCGCGTCGAGGACCTTGTCCCGCTCGACGTCCGCCCTGACCTGTTCCGGGGTGCGGCCCGTGTGCCGGACCAGGATCTCCTCCATCCGCGACCGGACGCGGGCCAACTCCTCCGCCTGGATCGCCAGATCGCCGGCCTGCCCCTCGACCGGCTCCGGGAGGGAGGGCTCGCGGAGCACCAGACGGGAACCGGGCAGCAGCAGTCGCTTGCCCGGGGTGCCGGCGGCCGGCAGCAGCGCGGCGGCGCCCTCCGCCCGGCCCAGGCAGACCGTCTCCACGTCGCAGGTGACGTAGCGCAGCGTGTCGTAGATCGCCGACATCGCGTGAAAGGAGCCGCCGGGGGAGTTGACGTAGAGCGAGATGTCCCGGTCGGGAGAGTGGTGCTCCAGGTACATGATCTGCGCCATCACGTCGTTGGCGGAGGTCTCGTCGATCCGTGTCCCGAGGATGACGATCCGCTCCTCGAGCAGCTTCGAGTAGGGATCCGTCGTCCGGCTCCCGGCTGCCGTGCGTTCGGTGAGCCCGGGCAGGACGTGACGGGCGGACGGTCGGGTCATGAGAGCTCCTCCTGTCTGGTCGCCTCTGTAAAAAATGTACAGGACGTACGTGACGTTATGATGGGGTCATGGCCTACGAGATTCCGGTCACCCGAGCCAGGGCTGAGCTCGCCGACCTCATCAACCGTGTGGTGTATGGCGGTGAGCACGTCGTCGTGACCCGGCACGGAAAGCCCCTGGTCGCCCTCGTGTCCGCCGATGACCTGCGACGACTCGAAGAACTCGGGGAGGCGCCGGAGTCCGCCGAGGAGCAGGTGATCAGCACGGTGGCCGGTGTCCGCGAGGTCGCGTCCGCTCCTCGCGAACGGCAGCGCTTCGGCATCGCGGCGGAGCACCGGGGGACGGCCACGTCGTAGGCCCTCACGACGGAACCGCGCACCCCGTCCGTCACGGCGTGGGATGCGCGGTCGTTCCGTACGGCCGGAGGACGGCCCTCGTGGGGCCGGTCAGCCGGCGGGGGCCGGCTCCGGCTCGACGGCGGGCTCCGCGTTCCCCGCGCGCTCCTTCGGCGCACGGCCGAGGAGTACGGCGCCCAGGCCCAGCGCCGCCCACCAGGTCAGCGTCAGGGCGGGGCCGGCCGCCGCCGCGCCGTCGAAGAAGGACACCGAGCGCAGCAGCGACACGCCCGCTCCCGGCGGCAGCCACTGGCCGATAGCCCCGGCCGGCTCGGGCAGCATCTCCGGCGCCGAGGACGCCCCCGAGAAGGGGTTGCCGAGCAGCATGATCACAAGGCCGCCGAGCGCGATGCCGGCCCGTCCGAGCAGCGCGGAGAGTCCGGCGACCGCCGCGCCCATGGCCAGTGCGGCCAGCGCGAACGTGCCGGCCACGGTCCACCGGTTCCCCGGAACGGCGTCCAGCCAGCTGTGCGCCAGCACCGTGGCCACCGCGCCGACCAGGGCGGCGGACCCGGCCAGCGCGGCCACCGCGCGGGCACCGCGCAGCCCCAGCAGCGTCACCGCGGTGCCGGCGCCGATCCCGGCCAGGGCCAGCGGCAGCACGCTCGTGTTCAGGACCGCGCCGCGCGGATCCCCCTCGGGGGCGGGCACCACGTCCACGGTGGCGACCCGGCCGCCCGGGGCGGAGGCGTGGGAGGTCACCGCCTGCTGCAGCAACTGGGCCACGACCGGGCTCGCGGCGGACGCGGTGAGCAGTTTCGGCCCCCGCGCGGTGACGACGACCGCGCCGTACACCTCGCGGTCCTCGACCGCTTCCCGGGCGGCGGCCTCGTCGGCGTAGTGGCGGAGGTCGAAGGCGCCCTCCCGGCTCCCCAGCCGCTGCTCCACCGGTGCGGTCGCCGCGGTGGGGCCGGCGACGCCGAGCGGCAGGTCGCGGGGCGCCGTACGGGCCGCGGGCCAGGCGAAGGCCCAGAGCGCCAGCGCCACCAGGGCGGGGACCAGCAGTGTCACGGCGACGACGCGGCGGTGTGACGACAGTGAGGAGGGGGACATGACGACTCCCACGGTAAAAAGAAGGATCGTTCGTTTTTCGTTACCGTCACCGTCCCGCTCCACCCGCTCCTTGTCAAGAAGGAATGTTCGTTTTAGATTGCGGCCATGGCCCGCGTATCCCAGGAACACCTCGACGCCCGCCGCCGCCAGATCCTCGACGGCGCCGCGTCCTGCTTCGCCCGCAACGGCTTCCACGCCACCTCGATGCAGGACGTCCTCAAGGAGGCGGACCTCTCCGCGGGCGCCGTCTATCGGTACTTCCGCGGGAAGGACGAGCTGATCGCCGCGATCGCGACCGAAGTGCTCGACACGGTGCGCGGTATCTTCCACGGGGCAGCCCTGGAGAGCCCGCCGCCGACCCCCGAGATCCTCGTTCCGCGCGCCCTGGCCCAGATGCGGGAGCGGCGGCCGATGATGTCGGGCGACGGTGAGTGGATGTTCCCGCGGCTGATGATCCAGGTG
Source organism: Streptomyces sp. NPDC018964 (assembly GCF_044390325.1). Taxonomy (NCBI): domain Bacteria; kingdom Bacillati; phylum Actinomycetota; class Actinomycetes; order Kitasatosporales; family Streptomycetaceae; genus Streptomyces; species Streptomyces sp. NPDC018964. The sequence goes on along the minus strand of NZ_JBIRYZ010000001.1, from coordinate 502,502 downwards.
TGGAGCGAGAGCACGCGCAGTCCCGAACTGGCGGCCGTGCTGGGGGAGGGGTACCGGCACGCCCGCGCGGCCTGGGGGCGGATGGTGGAGAGCTACAAGGACGCCGGTCTGGTGGACGCCGACGCCGACGCCGACGCCATGGCGCGGGCGTTGATCGCGCTCGTGCAGGGCTTCGCCGTCCAGACGGCCCTCTTCGGTGAAATCTCCGAACGGACGCTGGTCGACGGCCTGCGGGCACTGACGACGATGCGCCCGGCCGAAGACGGCGGCTGACGGCCCGGCCGGTCGCCCCCTGTGTCGACGACCGGGTGGACACCCGCCTGCTCACCGGCGAGGCGGGCCGGTCCGACGCGACCTGCGCACCGCACGCCACGCCGGAGCCGTAGCCCCCGCCCCCGTGTGCGCGGCAGGATCAGCTCAGCGGCGTGCGCGGGAAGCGGCGCCCGGTCTCCGCCTCGCGCGTCGCGTCCTCCGCCTTGGCGACGGCCGCGTACTGGTCGACGTACTCCTGCTCGGACAGGGTGAGGATGGCGTACATGATCTCGTCGGTGACGGCGCGCAGGACCGCCTTCTGGTTCTCCATCCCCGCGTAGCGCGAGAAGTCCAGCGGCTCGCCGAAGCGGATCACCACCGGGTGGATGCGGGGGATCTTCCTTCCGGGCGGCTGGGCCTCGAAGGTGCCGATCATCGCGCAGGGGATCACCGGGACGCCCGCCTTGAGGGCCATCACCGCGACGCCGACCTTGCCCTTGTAGAGGCGGCCGTCGTGCGAGCGCGTGCCCTCCGGGTAGATGCCGAGCAGTTCCCCCTTGTCCAGTACGCCGAGGCCCTCCCGGATGGCGGCCTGCCCGGCCTCCTTGCCGGAGCGGTCGACGGGGATCTGTCCCGCGCTGTGGAAGAAGAACGCCGTCAGCCGGCCCTTCAGGCCGGGACCGGTGAAGTACTCGGCCTTGGCGAGGAAGGTGATGCGCCGCTTGAGCACGGCCGGCATCAGGAAGTGGTCCGAGAACGACAGGTGGTTCCCCGCGACGATGGCGGCGCCGGACGACGGCACGTGCTCGAGGCCCTCTATGCGCGGCCGGAAGAGCAGACGCAGCAGCGGGCCCAGCAGCACGTACTTGAGCAGGTGGTAGAACAAGGACACGCTCCTCGACTCCGGCGGACGGGCGGTGCCACCGCGCCCCGGCGGGCCGTCCGGCACGTCGTGGGGTGCCAGTCTAGGTCCGGGCGCCCCGGCCCGACACCACGTCCGACGCGACGGAACGCGCCGGGCCGGGGTGTTGAGAGCCCGTCAGGGGCGCACCGCGGGGGAGTAGGCTCGGACGCATGCGGATCTCCGTCTCCTCCGACATGGACGAACCCGTGGCCCGCGCCCTCCTCACCGAGCTCCGCGAGCGCGGCCACGAGGTGCGCGCGCACGGCGCCCTGAACCCCGGGGACGACCCGCGGTGGGCCGTCTGCTCCGAGGCGGCGGCCCGCGAGGTCGCCGTCGGCACGGCCGACCAGGCGGTGGTGTGCTGCTGGACCGGCACCGGTGCCTCGATCGCCGCGAACAAGGTGCCCGGTGTCCGGGCCGCCCTGTGCACCGACGCCTACACGGCGGACGGCGCGCGCCGCTGGAACGACGCCAACGTGCTGGCGCTCAGTCTGCGGCTGACGTCCGGGCCGCTGCTGACGGAGATCCTCGACGCCTGGTTCGCCGGCGCGCCCAGCGACGACCCGGAGGACCGGGGCAACGTGGAACGCACGGAACTCCTCGACCGGGAGCGCGCCGGCTCCTGACCCGCCCCGGACCCACCGGTCACAGCCGTACGACGACCAGCGCCGTGTCGTCGGTGGCGCCGCCCGGCGGCAGCAGCTCCAGCAGCACGTTGTCCGCGAGCGTCTCGGGATCCTGCGCCCGGTGCCGGCGCAGGGCCCCGGCGAGTCGCAGCAGCCCCGTGTCGATGTCCTCCCGGCGCCGTTCGATCAGCCCGTCGGTGTAGAGCACCAGGGTCGCCCCCGGCTCGAACCCGGTCGCCGCCTCCGGCCGGGGCGTCGGGTCCGGCTGGGCGTCGAGCGGCGGGTCGGTGGCCCGGTCGAGGAATTCCACGCGTCCGTCGTGATGGAGCAGCACGGGCGGCGGATGCCCGGCGCTGCTGTAGGTGATGGTGTGCCGGTCGAAGTCGATGAAGGTCGTCACCGCGGTCGCGGACTCGGCGCCGTCCACCACATGCGCGTAGCGGCCCACCACGTTCAGCGCCTGCGCGGGCCCGTCCGCCACCCGGGAGGCGGCGCTCAGCGCGCTGCGCAGCTGCCCCATCACCCCGGCCGCCGCCAGCCCGTGCCCGACCACGTCGCCCACGGACACGCCGATGCGCTTCCCGCCCACCAGGTCGACCAGGTCGTACCAGTCCCCGCAGACGTTGAGCGCGCCCACCGCGGGCCGGTAACGCACGGCGGCCCGGTGGTGGCCGACCTGCCGGCGGGCGGGCAGCATCGCCTCCTGCAGCGCCAGGGCCACCTCGCGTTCCCGGGCGTGCGCCTGACGCAGCCGGTTGTTGAGCTCCTGCAGCTCGCGGGCGCGCGCGTACAGCTCGGTCTCCAGCATCCGCCCCCGGCCGTCGCCCGCGCCGCCCCGGACCCGGATCAGCTCGGTGACCTCCTCGACCCGGTGCACGATCAGCACGACCCGCCCGTCGGGGCCGAGCACCGGGGTGTTCACCGGACTCCAGTGGCGCTCCTCCACTTCCCGGAACGCTCCGGGTTCTCCACGTCGTAACGCTGCACCGGCATGGTGTCGCGCTCACCCGTGGACAGGACCCGCCGCAGCGAGGCGCGCAGTTGCCGCGCGCCCACGGCCCCCGGGTCGTTCGGGTTCTCCGGGAACACGTCGAACAGGAAACGGCCCACCACGGCCTCGCGGGGGCGCCCGGTCCCGCTGACGAACGCCTCGTTGACGTCCGCGTACACCAGGTCCGGGGTCAGCAGCGCCACCATGCCGGGCAGGGCCTGGTAGACCGCCGCGTAGTCGATCGACGCCTCCGTCATGGGCCATCGCCTCACTCCGGCGGCGCGGTCAGCGACTGCTCCGCCCAGATGATCTTCCCGTCGGGAACGAACCGGGTACCCCAGCGCTGGGCCAGCTGGGAGACCAGCAGCAGCCCGCGCCCGCCCTCGTCCATCGCGCGGGGGTGCCGCAGATGGGGTGCGGTGGCACCGCCGTCGAACACCTCGCACACCAGCGCCCGCTCACGGATCAGCCGCAGCCGCACGGGGCCGCCGGCGTGCCGTATGGCGTTGGTGACCAGTTCGCTGACGACCAGCTCCGTGGTGAAGACCAGGTCGTCCAGCCCCCAGCGGGTCAGCTGCCGGGCGCTGGTCCTGCGGGCCTCGGCCACGACCGCCGGGTCCGCCGGCAGGTCCCAGACCGCGATCCGTCCGGGGTCGAGACGTTTGGTACGGGCCATCAGCAGGGCCACGTCGTCGTACGGCCTGGCCGGGACCAGCATGTCGACCACCGCGTGGCAGCTCGGTTCGAGCGCGGTCGCGGCGCCCCGCAGGGCCTGCCGCAGCCGTTCGCGGTCCGTCCCGTCGGGTGGGGGCCTCCCGTCGGACGAGGGTTTCCCGCCGGTCAGCAGACCGTCCGTGTGCAGGGCGAGCGTGCTGCCCTCGGCCAGGGCCAGCTCCACCGCCTCGAACGGCGGGCCGCCCACACCGAGCGCCGGTCCCTGTGGGAGGTCGACGAAGGTGACCGTGCCGTCGGGTGCCACCACGGCGGGCGCGGGATGGCCGGCGGCCGCCATCGTGCACTGCCCGGTCACCGGGTCGTAGACGACGTACAGGCAGCCGGACCCGACGGACCGGCCGGGGAAGTCCCCGTCGCCCTCCTCCCGCGCCAGCCGGGACGCCAGGTCGTCCAGATGGGCGAGCACCTCCTCGGGCGGCAGGTCGATCGCGGCCAGCGTCCGTACGGCGGTGCGCAGCCGCCCCATGGCCGCGGCGGCGCCGATGCCGTGCCCCGGCGCCTCGCCGACGACCAGGGCGACACGGGCGCCGGACAGCGGGATCAGGTCGTACCAGTCGCCGCCCAGACCGGTCAGCTCGTCCGCCGGGCGGTAGCAGGCGGACACCTCCACGGCGTCCTGCTCGGGCAGCAGGCGGGGCAGCAGGCTGCGCTGCAGGACCAGCGCGGCGTCCCGCTCGCGGGTGTAGCGCCGGGCGTTGTCCACGCAGACGGCGGCGCGGGAGACGAGGTCCTCGGCCAGATGGAGGTCGTCCTCGTCGAAGGGGTCGTGCCGACGGCGGAAGAACCCGGTGATGCCCAGGGTGACGCCCCGGGCCCGGACCGGGACGATCATCGCACTCCGCAGGCCGAGCTCCAGGAAGGTGGACTCCCGGCCGCCCGGCGGCGTGGCCCACGCCAGGGCGAGCGGGTCGAGCCGCTCCTGGAGCCAGGACCGGCCCGTGGTCAGACAGTGCACCGGCGGGGAATCCGCCAGGTACCACAGGACCGTCCCGGTCTCCACGGCCGCCCGCGGCAGATCCTCGTACAGCGACCGGTCGCCCGCCCGGCACAGCGGGACCCGGTCGGAACCGGTGGGCGCGCCCGGCTGGACCTCGGCGCCGCGCAGCACCGGCTCCAGCAGCTCCACGACGACGTAGTCCGCGAGTTCCGGCACGGCCACGTCCGCCAGTTCCTGCGCGGTGCGCAGGACGTCCAGGGAGCGGCCGATGTGCTTGCCGGCCCGGTCGAGCAGGGCGAGGCGCCGACGGGCGCGGTGCCGCTCGGTGACGTCCACGACGGTGTAGTACACGCCCTTCGGACGGCCCCGGGCGTCGTCGAGGCGGGTGAACGACAGCACGTGCGCGGTCTCGCGCAGCGGTGCCGAGCGGGCCCGGCCGACAAGCTCGTAGTCGACCACCTGTTCCCCGGTGTCCAGGACGTACCGCATCCGTTCCTCGACGGCCTCGGCGTCCATCCCCGGCTGGATGTCCGCGAACCGCAGCCCCAGGCGCCGCCCGGCCGGCCCGCCGCCGAACTGTTCGAGCGCGGCGTTGGACCACACGAAGCGCAGCTCCGTGTCCACGATCGCGATGCCGATCGACGTCCCGGCGACCATCTGCTCCAGCACGGAGCGGCTCATGTCCCAGCCGGGCGAGTCGGCCAGCTCCGACAGCAGGACCAGCAGCGACGAACGGCCCCGCGGCTCCACCGTCGGCGTGATCCGCACCATCACCGCGACCGGTCGCCCGTCCCGATGCCGGGCGGTCATCAGCCCCGCCCAGTCACCGCCCGAGCGGCACCGCTCGACCAGGTCCGGCACCCGCTCGGAGTCCTCGGGGGCCAGCAGCTCGGCGAACTTGCGGCCCACGGCCTCGGCGGCGCGGTACCCCAGCAGCCGCTCGGCCCCGGCGGTCCAGCTCGACACCATGCCGTGCGGATCGAGCAACAGGGGAACGGCGTCGGCCACATCGAACCCCTGCCGGGCAACGTCCTGCTCCTTGTGTCCGCCCACGGCCGACCTCTCTGTCGCTGAGAGTGGTCTACCCCCTCTTGTCCCCATATTCACCCTTGGGGGGGATGGGGGCTCTCTGGGATAGGCCGTCCCCGCCGTCCCCCCGCCGTCCCCCCCGCCGGGCCCCGGCAGGGGGACGGCGGCGGCTCAGACCTGCCGGGCCAGAACCTTCTCCAGGGTGTGCAGGGCGCCCTGGAGTTCCTCCGGGGTGATGGTCAGCGGCGGGGCCAGGCGGACGGTGGAGCCGTGGGTGTCCTTGACCAGGAGGCCCTCCCGCATCAGGCGCTCGCTGACCTCGCGGCCGGTGCCGAGCGCCGGGTCGACGTCCACGCCCGCCCACAGACCGCGGGAGCGGAACCCGACGACACCCTTGCCGACGAGCGTCTCCAGGCCCTCGCGCAGGATCCCGCCCAGGTCCGCCGCCCGGCGCTGGAACTCACCCGTCTCCAGCAGCTCCACCACGGCCGTACCGACCGCCGCGGCGAGCGGATTGCCGCCGAAGGTCGACCCGTGCTCACCCGGATGGAGCACCTCGAGCACCTCCCGCCGGGCCACCACCGCCGACACCGGGATGATGCCGCCGCCCAGCGCCTTGCCGAGCAGCACCACGTCCGGGACGACCGAATCGTGCTCCACGGCGAGCGTACGGCCGGTGCGGCCCAGCCCCGACTGGATCTCGTCGGCGACGAACAGGCACCCCGCGCGGCGCGTCAGCTCCCGCACCCCGGTGAGGTAGCCGTCGTCCGGGACGATCACGCCCGCCTCGCCCTGGACCGGCTCGATCAGCACCGCCGCCGTCGTCTCGTCGACCGCCGCCTCCAGCGCCGCGAGATCGTTGTACGGCACCACCCGGAAGCCCGGGGTGAAGGGACCGAACCCGGCCCGCGCCACCTCGTCCGTCGAGAAGCTCACGATCGTCGTCGTACGGCCGTGGAAGTTGTCCGCCGCCACCACGATCGTCGCCCGGTCCGCCGGGACGCCCTTCACGTCGTAGGCCCACTTGCGGGCCACCTTGATGCCGCTCTCCACCGCCTCCGCGCCGGTGTTCATGGGCAGCACCATGTCGAGACCTGTCAGCGCGGCCAGCCGCCGCGCGAACTCGGCGAGCCGGTCGTTGTGGAACGCGCGCGAGGTCAGCGTGAGCCGGTCGAGCTGGCGGTGCGCCGCCTCGACCAGCGCCGGATGCCGGTGGCCGAAGTTGAGCGCCGAGTAGCCGGCCAGCATGTCGAGGTACCGCCGGCCCTCCACGTCCTCCACCCACGCGCCCTCCGCGCGGGCGACGACCACGGGCAGCGGGTGGTAGTTGTGCGCGAGGACCGGCTCCTCCGCGCCGATCAGCTCGGCGGACGTACGCGCGGGGACGACAGCGGTCATGAGCGGATCTCCTGTGTGCAGCACTTGATGCCCCCGCCCGCCTTGTGGAACTCGGACAGGTCGACGGGGACGGGGACGTAGCCGCGGTCGGCGAGCCGGGCGGCCAGGGCGGTGGCCCCGGGGGAGACGAACACGTGGCGCCCGTCGGAGACGGAGTTCAGCCCGAACGCCATCGCGTCCTCACGGGTCGCGAGCACCGCGTCCGGATACAGCCGGGCGAGCACCTCGCGGCTGCCCGGCGAGAACGCCTCCGGGTAGTACGCGACGTTCTCCTCGTCCAGCACGAACAGCGCCGTGTCCAGGTGGTAGAAGTACGGATCCACCAGCGTCAGGCCGATCACCGGCACCCCGAAGAACTCCTGCGCCTCGCGGTGCGCCTCGGGAGTGGTGCGGAAGCCGGTGCCGGCGAGGATCCAGCGCCCGGCGGGCACCAGGTCGCCCTCGCCCTCGCACACCGACCCGGGGTGCTGGACGTCGTACCCCTCGGCCTTGAACCAGGCCTCGTACGGCACGGACTCCGGGCGTCGCTCGGGCGCCAGGAACAGGGAGCCGAGGACGCGGCCCTCCACGACGACCGCCGCGTTCGCGGCGAACACCATGTCGGGCAGTCCGGGCTCCGGCGTCACGCTCTCCACGGTATGACCGTGCTCGCGGTAGGCGTCGACCAGCGTCCGCCACTGGCGCTGCGCCAGGGCGACGTCGACGGGACGGTCGGGACGCATCCAGGGGTTGATCGCGTACCGGACGGCGAAGTGTCTGGGTTCGCAGACGAGGTAGCGCCGCCGGGACGCCACACGGAAGTCGGGCACAGAGGGGTTCCTCCGCTTCCACGCGGTTGCGACAGGGGGTGAGACCACGGTAGGAAGCGAGTGATACGGGCGACAAGGAACAAAAGCTGCGCGTTCACGCAGGAATGCTGCGTGGTTCCCCCGTTCAGCGCACGTCCGCTGCGCCGTCCGGCGCCGGCTGACTCACTCCCGCCTCAGGACTGTCCGGCAGCAGATGGGACAGCACCATCACACTGATCGTCTTCCGGATGAACGGCTCCTGGCGGATCCGCTCCAGCACCTCCTCGAAGTGCTGCACGTCCCGCGCCCGCACGTGCAGCAGCGCGTCCGCGCCCCCGGTCACCGTCATCGCCGCGGCGATCTCCGGATGGTTGCGCACCACCTCCGCCAGCCGCCGCGGCGGCGCCGCCCCCTCGCAGTACACCTCCACGTACGCCTCGGTGCGCCAGCCCAGCGCGGACGGCCGCACCGTCGCCGTGAAGCCGGTGATCACCCCGGTCTCGCGCAGCCGGTCCACCCGGCGCTTGACCGCCGTCGACGACAGCCCGACGGCCGCGCCGATCTCGGCGAAGGACGTCCTGGCGTTCGCCATCAGCGCGGTGACGATCTTCCGGTCGAGTTCGTCGAACGACGCGGGCCCGCTGTGCATGCGGGCACTGTACCCAGCGCGAACGCCCATGTCCGGGGCATGTCCAGACGTGGGAAACCCCCCTACACTCCACCTTCATGCTGCGCGCCCTTGCCGTCGACGACGAACGCCCCTCACTGGAGGAACTGCTCTACCTGCTGAACGCCGACCCGCGCGTCGGCAGCGCCGAGGGCGCCGGAGACGCCACCGAGGCGCTGCGCCGCATCAACCGCGCCCTGGAGTCGGGCCCCGACGGGCCCGAGGCCATCGACGTCGTCTTCCTCGACATCCAGATGCCCGGCCTCGACGGACTCGACCTGGCCCGGCTGCTCAGCGGTTTCGCCCGGCCGCCGTTCATCGTGTTCGTCACCGCCCACGAGGACTTCGCCGTCCAGGCCTTCGACCTCAAGGCCGCTGACTACGTCCTCAAACCCGTCCGCAGGGAACGCCTGGCCGAGGCGGTCCGCCGCGTCGTCGAACTGGGCGCCGCCGCAGGGCGCGGCACCGCCGCCCCGCGCATCCCCGTGCACGAACCCGACCCCGACCACGTACCCGTCGAGCTCGGCGGCGTGACCCGCTTCGTCGCCGTCGACGACATCACCCACGTCGAGGCCCAGGGCGACTACGCCCGCCTGCACACCGACCGGGGCAGCCACCTCGTACGGATCCCGATCTCCACCCTGGAGGAGCGCTGGCGCTCCCGCGGCTTCGTCCGCATCCACCGCCGCCATCTGGTCGCCCTGCGCCACATCGGCGAACTCCGGCTCGACGCGGGCACCGTGAGCGTCCTGGTCGGCTCCGAGGAACTCCAGGTCAGCCGGCGGCACGCCCGTGAACTGCGGGACCTGCTGATGCGCCGGACCACGAGCTAGGGGGAGGACGCGTGCCCCAGGACCCGACCGAACGCCGCGTGGTCGTCACCGGCCCGCCCCGCCGTGCCCTCCCCCACGCTCGGCTCCGCTCGCGCGGGCGGTACCCCCACTCCTCCGCCCACTACCGCCCGCGCACCGAGATCGACGAGCAGACCACCCTCGGCCACACCTACGTCCGCTCCCTGATGCGCATCCAGCTGCGTACCGGACTCGTGGTGTTCGCCGTCCTCGTCCTGCTCATCGGCCCGCTCCCGCTGGTCTTCGCCGCCGCCCCGGACGCCCGCCGCCTGGAGTGGGCGGTGCTCGGCTTCGGGCTGTACCCCCCGCTGGTCCTGCTCGCCCGCTGGTACGTGCGCCGCGCCGAACGCAACGAACGCGACTTCGTGCGGCTCGTCGAGGACCGCTGAGACCGGGACGCACACCGCCGTGAACTCCACCTACGCCGTCCCCGCCGTCGCCCTCGTCGTCCTCGCGACCGTCCTCGTCGGCGCCTTCGGCCTGCGCGTCTCCCGCACCACCTCCGACTTCTACGTCGCCTCCCGCACCGTCGGCCCCCGCCTCAACGCGGCCGCCATCAGCGGTGAGTACCTCTCCGCCGCCTCCTTCCTCGGCATCGCCGGACTCGTCCTCGTCCAGGGCCCGGACATGCTCTGGTACCCAGTCGGCTACACCGCCGGCTATCTGGTGCTGCTGCTGTTCGTCGCCGCCCCGCTGCGCCGCTCCGGCGCCTACACCCTGCCCGACTTCGCCGAGGCCCGGCTCGCCTCGCAGACGGTGCGGCGGCTCGCGGGCGCCTTCGTCGTCGGCGTCGGCTGGCTGTACCTGCTGCCGCAGCTCCAGGGCGCGGGACTCACCCTGACCGTCCTCACCGGAGCACCCGACTGGCTCGGCGGGGTGATCGTCGCCGTGGTGGTCACCGTCATCGTCGGCGCGGGCGGCATGCGCAGCATCACCTTCGTCCAGGCCTTCCAGTACTGGCTGAAACTCACCGCCCTGCTCGTGCCCGCCCTCTTCCTGATCGCCGCCTGGCAGAGCGACGGCGCCCCCAGCCACGCCTTCGACGAACCGGCCGCCTTCCGTGAGCAGCGGGTGGTCCGCGTCGACGACACCCTCGACCTCCGGCTCGAGGGACCGCTCACCGTCACGGTGGACGGCACCGTCGATGGCCGCGACCTCGACGGCACCGAAGTGAGCCTGCCCGCCGGCACCCACCGCGTCGACGGCGGCACCCGGCTCACCTTCGCCGAGGGCGCCGAGGTCCCCGCCGCCGGACCCGGCGCCGACGACGCCCTGTCGCCCTCCCGCGCCGAGTCCCGCGAGGAACGCCCGCTGTACGCCACGTACGGGCTGATCCTCGCCACCTTCTTCGGCACCATGGGACTGCCCCACGTGGTGGTCCGCTTCTACACCAGCCCGCACGGCGTCGCCGCCCGCCGCACCACCGTCGCGGTCCTCGGCCTGGTCGGCGCCTTCTACCTCCTCCCCCCGGTCTACGGGGCCCTCGGCCGGCTCTACGCCCCCGAGCTCACCCTCACCGGCGACGCGGACGCCGCCGTCCTGCTCCTGCCCGGCCGGATGATCGGCGGGACGGGCGGCGACCTCCTCGGGGCACTGGTCGCCGGGGGCGCCTTCGCCGCGTTCCTGTCGACGGCCTCCGGGCTCACCATGGCGGTGGCCGGCGTGCTCACCCAGGACGTGCTCCCCTCGCGGGGCGTACGGCACTTCCGGCTCGGCACCGTGCTCGCCATGGCCGTCCCCCTCGGGGCGAGCCTCCTGGTCGGCGGGCTGCCGGTGGCCGACGCCGTGGGGCTCGCCTTCGCCGTCTCCGCCTCGTCGTTCTGCCCGCTGCTCGTCCTCGGCATCTGGTGGCGCCGGCTGACCCCGCCCGGAGCGGCGGCCGGGATGCTGGTGGGCGGCGGCTCCGCGTTCCTCGCCGTCGCCGCGACCATGGCCGGCTACCCGGGCGACGGCCCCTTGCACGCCCTGCTCGCCTGGCCCGCGCTGTGGTCGGTGCCGCTGGGCTTCCTCACCATGATCCTGGTGTCCCTAGCCACCCCCGGCCGGGTGCCGCCCGGCACGGCGGCGGTGCTGGCCCGCTTCCACCTGCCGGAGGAACTCCGTACGGAGGTGTCCGCATGAGCGGTTTCCTCGCCGGCCTGCTCGTCGCCGTCCTGCCCCTGCTGGCCGCCGGGTTCTGGATCGGCCGGCGCACCGCCCGCCCCGCCGGCCTCGCCGGCCTCGGCACCCCCGTCGAACACGCCACCTTCGAGACCCTGCACACCGCCTCCCTGGCCACGCCCCCGCTGCGGGCCGGCCTGACGGAGGAGACCGCCGGCAAGTCCGCCCGCAAACTGCGCTCCCTGCTCGGCACGGACGCCCTCTGCCTCACCGACCGCGACCGGGTGCTCGTCTGGGACGGCGCGGGCGCCCACCACCGCGCCGAGATCATGGAACGCCTCACCGGCCCCCTCGACACCGGCCGCGGCGAGGCCTTCCCGCTCACCTGCGACACCCCCGACTGCCGGGTGCGCTGGGCCGTGGTGGCCCCGCTCACCGTGGACGACCGGGTGCACGGCGCGCTCGTCGCCTGCGCCCCCCACGAGTCCGCGGTCCTGGCCCGGGCCGCCGGGGAGGTCGCCCGCTGGGTCTCCGTCCAGCTGGAACTCGCCGACCTCGACCAGTCCCGCACCCGCCTCATCGAGGCCGAGATCAGGGCCCTGCGCGCCCAGATCTCCCCGCACTTCATCTTCAACTCGCTCGCCGTGATCGCCTCGTTCGTGCGCACCGACCCCGAACGGGCCCGCGAACTGCTCCTGGAGTTCGCCGACTTCACCCGCTACTCGTTCCGCCGGCACGGCGACTTCACCACCCTCGCCGACGAACTGCACGCCATCGACCACTATCTGGCGCTGGTACGGGCACGCTTCGGCGACCGCCTCTCCGTCACCCTGCAGATCGCCCCCGAGGTACTGCCGGTCGCGCTGCCCTTCCTCTGCCTCCAGCCGCTGGTGGAGAACGCCGTCAAGCACGGCCTGGAGGGCAAGGCCGACACGTGCCGCATCCAGATCACCGCGCAGGACGCCGGCGCGGAGGCCCTCGTCGTCATCGAGGACGACGGCGCCGGGATGGACCCCGGCCTGCTGCGCCGCATCCTCGCCCGCGAGGTCAGCCCCACCGGCGGCATCGGACTGTCCAACGTCGACGAGCGGCTCCGCCAGGTCTACGGGGACGACCACGGCCTCGTCATCGAGACCGCCGTCGGCGCGGGCATGAAGATCACCGTCCGGCTGCCGAAGTACCAGCCGGGCGTGCACCTGGCGGGGCGGCTCACCCCGAAGTGAGGCCGGCCGCCCCGGCGCCCCTCAGGTGCTGCGGGTGGCGACCATCCCCAAGGTGATCAGCCCCAGGACGACCCAGCCGAACCACAGCCAGCCGTTGCTGCCGAGCGCCACCGTGTACGCCGTCACGGCGACCAGACCGCCGACGGTGAACACCCCCATGGTCTTCGTCGACGTGGAACCGTTCGTGGAACCGGGCATCGCGACACCCTCCTCATGGTTCGGCTCCCTCCATGGTGCCCCCGTTCTGCCTCCTCACGGTGCACACGACGACATGTGTGCCGGATTTCCAGGGCCCCTCACTGGTCCACGACCCGGCCTCGTGGACCGACGGGTCGAAGCCGTAGTCGCGCGGAGGCACCTCGCGTGCGCACGCCGCGTCCGACTCGGTGCGCGCCTCGGCGAGCGTGACGTCCTCGCCCAGCCGGGTGAACCCGAGCACCTGCTCGTCGTACCTCCCGTCGCACGACACCAGCCGCGCCTCCCGGCGGGACCGCACGTCCAGGCAGTCCCGCCGCTGCATCGTCGCCGTGTCGGCGAACGCCGTCCCCGGGCGGCGCCGGTCCCCGAGCGGCCCGTACACCGGCCCGTGCGCCCCCAGCACCAGACAGGCGGTACGCCCCCCGGCCGCCTCGAACCCGTCCGCCGTCGGCACGACGGCCAGGCCGCGGACGTCGGCCAGCCGGCCGCGCAGTTCCCGCGTCCGCTCCTCGCACAGGGCCGGGCCCCGCTCCCGCGCCTCCTCGTCCGAGGCGGCCTCGACGAAGGCCACGACCTGCCCGTCGGGTGCCTGGTCCGCACAGGTCGGGTCGAGGGTCAGCCGGGGCGTGCCGCTGAACCGGGCGTCGCCGGGCCAGTCGGCCAGCACGCAGTCGCCCGCCTTCAGCGGCTCGACCAGCCCGACGGCCTCCCCGTACGGAGCCCCCGTCCCGCCGCCGTTCTCCCGGTCGGCCAGCGCGTACCAGGCACCGCCCAGCGCCAGCACCAGTCCCAGCCCTCCGGCGAGGGCCGCGCGCAGCGCGTGCGGGTGGGGTCGCCGACGGGCCCCGCCGGCGACCGGGTCACGGCCGGCCGCTTCGGGCGCCGGGTGCGCGGAGGCGGCCCAGGGCGGCTGGGAGCCGAGGTCCGTCTGGGTCCGCGCGTACGTCTCCGTCTGGGGCGTCACGATCCGCGCCAGCTCGGCCTCCACCTCCCGCGCCGTCGACCGCAGGTCCGGGTCCTTGGCGAGCAGCCCCCGCAGCACCGGCTCCAGCGCGCCCGCCCGCACCGGCGCGCGCGGGTCCTCCAGCACCGCCGCGGTGACCGACGCCAGCGGGGACTCCCGGGTGAAGGGGCCGTGCCCCTCCACCGCGTGGTAGAGCGTGCAGCCCAGCGAGAACAGGTCGGCCGCGGGGGTGGGCGGACCGCCGGTGGCCCGCTCCGGCGCCAGATAGCCCGCCGTGCCGACCAGCGCGGACGCCATCGTGTACCGCGTCTCCCCGGTGTCCGGCTGCACGGAGATGCCGTAGTCGGTGAGCAGCACCCGTCCGTACGGCGATCCGGTGCGGTCCGGGGCGAGCAGGATGTTCGCCGGTTTCACGTCCCGGTGCATCACGCCCCGCTCGTGCCCGGCGGTCAGCGCGTCCAGCACGGCCAGCCCGATACGGGCGCACTCGGCGGGGGCGAGCGGACCGCCCCGGGCGAGCAGCTCCCGCAGGTCGACGGCGCCCGCCACGTACTCCATGACGATCCACGGCAGCCCCTCGTGCTCCAGCACGTCGTGCACGGTCACCACGTGGGGGTGACCGCGCAGCCCCGCGGCGTGCCGGGCCTCGGCGCGCGCCCGGGCGACCCGGGTCTCCCGCTCCTGGTCGGGCTCGGCCGGGTCGCCGAACACGACCTCCTTCAGCGCGACCTCGCACGCGAGTCTCTGGTCGTGGGCGAGCCAGACGTGCCCCATGCCGCCGCTGCCCAGCCGGTGCAGCAGCAGGTAGCGGCCGGCGACGATCCGGCCCACTCCCGGCGTCGGAGATGAGGACATCCGGTCACTCCCGGGTTCGACGGGGACGCTCGGCGGGGGCGTTCGTGGTGGGTGCTCCGGGGGCGGCGGACACGCTCGTGGCCGGAGCGCTGCTCGTGGGCCGGCCGGCCGACGGCGGGGGCGTGCCGCTGGTGACGGGGTCACCGGCCGGGGACGAGGAGACGGTGGTCCTCGGCGGCGGTCCGGTCGAGCCGGGAGGCGGGGAGCCGGTCCGGGAAGCCTCCGGGGACGCCGGAGGGGGCGTGGAGCGCGTGGGGGGCGGGGAGGAGCCGGTGTCCGGCGGGGGCGGCGGAGTGGAGCCGGCCGGCGCGGACGTGTCCCCCGGCGTCCCGCTCGGCGATCGCGGCCCCTCGGACGTCACCGGACCCTCGGACGTCACCGGCCCGGAGGGCGATCCGGACGGCGGCGACGACGGTGGCGGCGGTCCGGGGTCCTTCGTCGCCCGCGACGATTCCGGACCCGGGGGAGTGGTCCCGCCGCCGGACGCACCCGTGTCCTCCGCCACGCTCAGCGTGACGTGCGCCCCGAACCGCAGCTCGGCCCCGGCGGCCGGATCGGACGCCGTGACCCGCGCGCCGTCCGGCGGCACGTCCTCCCCGTCGTACGCGACCGCCAGCCCCCGCCCGGCCAGCCGTCGGCTCGCCTCACCGAACGTGGTGCCGACGAGGGGCGGCACCGCCTGCCGCTTCCTCGTGTCGAAGGCGGTGTCCTCCTCGCCCGTCGTCCCCACGGGCCGCTCGACACCCCGGTCGGGATCCTCCACGTCGACGAGGGCGATCCGATCCAGCTTGTGGGAGGCGGGCCGCACGACCACGACCTCGGAACGGTCGTACCCCTTCCACTTCTCGTTTCCGTCGTCGAAGGAGACGGAAATCCTGCTCCTGTCCCCCTCGAAGGGGCGCAGTGGATTTCCGCACGAGCACTTCACCGCCGGCAGCCCCTGTTCGTCGACCAGAATCGCGATTCCCGCCTGGAGCAGCGCGTTGAAGGGAACAGCCTTTCCCTTTTTGTAGTCGTGGTTCTTCACCAGAGTGTCGTGACGCAGGAGAACAGGGGTGAGCCGGTCGAGATACTCCGGTATCTCGTCCGTGCGGAGATCCAGCGCCCCGGCCCAGGCCCGTGCCTTGCGGTCGTTGCGCGGCTCGGCGAGATACCGCTTCAACCGCTCGACGTCGCAGATCGCCGCCTCGCCGGTGCCCCCGTACAGGCCGGGTGTGTCCCCCTGCTGCAGACCGCCGTGGACGGGCCGCGACCGCACGGCGGCGTCCCGTCCGAGTCCGACGCGCTCGTCGAAGAACGGCGCGAGGGAGGCGGCCCCCGCGGCCACCGCTTTCACGTCGAACAAAGGTGTGGCCGAATCGCACCCACTGGTGACGAGAAGCAACAATGACAGGACGGCGATCTTCCGAATCGCTGATTTTCCCGCCCTGTGCACGAACGTGCGAAGTACCATCACCGCTCCCCCCGGCGGTTCCCCCTGACGCATTCATGCTACCGGTGGAAATTCCCCGTTCAAGGGGATCGGGGAGACGGTGAATTCAGTTTCCGCGTGCGTTCAGTGAGGCCAGATAGGCGTTGTACGCCTCGAGCTCCTTGTCCCCGTCCCGGTCGGCGGCGCGGTCTTTGCGCCGGGCCTGCCGCTGGTCCGAGGCGTACCACTGGAACAGCAGCGCGAGCAGTACGAGTACGGAGGGGACCTCGCTGAACGCCCAGGCGATGCCGCCGGCCGCGTTCTGGTCGGACAGGGCGTCGATGCCGAGCGAACCGGGCGGATTCTCGAACGTCGTGACCATCGGGGACGACGCCATCATCAGGGCGATGCCGAAGAACGCGTGGAACGGCATGCCCGCGAACAGCTCCAGCATCCGCATCAGGTACCCCGGCCGGTGCGGACCCGGGTCCACCCCCATGATCGGCCAGAAGAAGACCAGGCCGACGGCGAGGAAGTGCACCATCATCGCGATGTGCCCGACCCGGGAGCCCATCAGGAAGTCGAACAGCGGGGTGAAGTACAGCGCGTACAGGCTCGCGATGAACATCGGGATGGTGAACACCGGGTGGGTGACGACCCGCATGTAGCGGCTGTGCAGCAGCATCAGCAGCAGTTCGCGCGGCCCTTTGCGGCCCCGCCCGGCCGGCGGCAGTGCGCGCAGGGCGAGGGTGACCGGGGCGCCGAGCAGGATCAGGATCGGTGACACCATGCTGATCACCATGTGCTGCACCATGTGCACGCTGAACATGACCATGCCGTAGTCGTTCAGCTTGGTGCACATCACGAGCCCGATGCTCAGCACACCGGCGACGAAGGCGACGGTGCGTCCCACCGGCCACTTGTCACCGCGTCGTACGAGCCGGACCACACCCCAGCCGTACAGTGCCAGCCCCAGCAGGCAGGCGATGAGGAAGAAGGAATCCGCCGACCAGGCGAGCCCTCGCCCCAGCGTGAACGGCGGCAGATCCATGGTCATGCCGTGCCCGCTGTGATCCATCCACCGGCTCCTGTTTCGTGCAGGTTGTACGCAATCCGTCCGCACTCAGAGTACGGCCGACCCCGGCCACACCTGTGGCCGGGGTCGGGGGGAACACCTGCGGGGGCGCGGGGCCGTATCGGCATGAGGCTCCGCCGCGTGGGCGCGGCAATGCGCCTACGGCCCGCGGTCCGCGGCGGGCCGGGCTCTCACCGGCGCCGCGGGCTCACAGCACGCACTCCGCTTCCGCGTACCGTTCCTCCGGCACCGTCTTCAGCGTCTCGACCGCCTCGGCGAGCGAAACCATCACGATGTCCGTCCCCCGCAGCGCGGTCATCCGCCCGAACTCCCCGCGGTGCACCGCCTCCACCGCGTGCCACCCGAACCGTGTGGCCAGCACCCGGTCGTACGCCGTGGGCGTCCCGCCCCGCTGGACGTGCCCGAGGATCACCGGCCGCGCCTCCTTGCCGAGCCGCGCCTCCAGCTCCAGGGAGAGCTGCCGGGCGATCCCGGCGAACCGCTCGTGGCCGTAGACGTCCTTGCCGCCCTCGTCGAAGTCCATGGTCCCGGCCTTCGGCTTGGCCCCCTCGGCGGCGACCACGATCGCGAACCGCTTGCCGGCCGAGAACCGCGCGCCGACCTTCGCGGTCAGCTCGTCGATGTCGAAGGGCCGCTCGGGCACGACGACGGCGTGAGCGCCGGCCGCCATGCCGGAGTGCAGCGCGATCCAGCCCGTGTGCCGGCCCATGACCTCGACGATCAGCACTCGCTGGTGCGACTCGGCGGTGGTCTTCAGCCGGTCCAGGGCCTCGGTCGCCACGCCGACGGCCGTGTCGAAGCCGAAGGTGACGTCGGTGACGGCGATGTCGTTGTCGATGGTCTTCGGCACGCCCACTATCGGCAGGCCGTTGTCCGACAGCAGCCGGGCGGCCTTCAGCGTGCCCTCACCGCCGATCGGGATGATCGCGTCGAGGCCGAGCTCCCGGACGTGGCCCTTGGCCCGCTCCACGCCGTCCCGCAGGTGCTCGGGACGCACCCGGGAGGAGCCGAGGATCGTGCCGCCGCGGGCGAGGATGCCGCTCACCGCGTCGAGGTCGAGCTTGAGGTAGTCGCACTCCAGGAGGCCCTTCCAGCCGTCCCGGAAGCCGATGACCTCGTCGCCGTGGTCGACGACGGCACGGTGCACGACGGACCGGATGACGGCGTTCAGGCCGGGGCAGTCGCCGCCGGACGTGAGGACACCAATGCGCATAGCCCGAAACAACCTTCTCGAAGTGGGCCGGGACCGGACCGCGTTGTCCGGCTCGATCCCCGCCACCCTAGCGGTTTCGGGGGGCGGGGCCGCACCTGGCGTCCGCCTGCTGGACGACCCCGCTCACCTGTGCGGACCTGCCGTCAGACGGGCCGTTGACGCCCGTCCGACGCCCAGGTGCCGCGGTCCGCGGACGCGGGTCCGCGGACCTTCTCAGGCGGGCTGCTGCGCCGCCGAGATGCGCTCGTTGCGCAGCGCCTCGTACCACCGGTCGTCGGTCGGCGGCAGCGCGTTGACGTCGAGCGCCAGCTTCAGCAGCAGGTCCGCGATCTGCGGGTTGCGGGCCAGCACCGGACCGTGCATGTACGTGCCGAAGACGGTCTCGTTGAACGCGCCCTCCGTGCCGTCCCCGGTGCCGTTGCCGTTGCCGAAGCGCACCTGGGCGAGCGGGCGGGCCGTGGGTCCCAGGTGGGTGACGCCCTGGTGGTTCTCGAACCCGGTCAGCGGGGGCAGCCCCAGCTGCGGGTTGACGTCACCGAGCACGTCGCCGACGCACCGGGCACCCTCACCGCGGACCGAGACCACGTCGAGCAGGCCGAGGCCGGGCTCGCGCTGGCCGAGGTCGTTGATGAACTCGTGGCCGAGGATCTGGTAGCCGGCGCACACCGAGAACACGATGGCGCCGTTCTCCACGGCCCGGTGCAGACCGGCGTCCCGGCGCAGCCGCTCGGCGGCCAGCCGCTGCGGACGGTCCTCGCCGCCGCCGATCAGGTAGATGTCGCCGGAGGTCGGGATCGGCTGGTCGCTGCGCACGTCGAGCCGTGCCACGTCCAGGCCGCGCTGCCGGGCCCGGCGCTCCACGACGAGGACGTTGCCCTGGTCGCCGTAGGTGCTGAGCAGGTCCGGGTAGATCCACACCACCCGCAGCTGGTTGTCGCTCACTGTCAAGTCCCCTGAGGTGTCGTTGGTCAGTTGCCGACGCGGCGGCGCAGGTCCTGGAACGCGGTGTAGTTGGCGATGACCTCGATCCGGCCGGGCGGGCAGAGCTGCACCGCCTGGTCGAGGTTGTCGCAGACCTGGAACTGCTGGTTCGCCACCTCCAGACGCACCGCGAGGTCCAGCTTCCGGTCGCCGATGACGCAGATCGGGTGGCCGGTCAGCCGGGTGTAGTCGACGTCCCACAGCCAGGAGGTGTCGGTGCCGTCGGCGGAACGCGCGTTCACCGAGAGGATCACCGGCGTGGGCGGCGGGTCGATCAGCGAGAACGTCTCCAGCCAGCCCGCGGGGTTCTTGGCGAGCAGCAGGCGCAGATCACGGCCCTCGAACTGCACGACATCGTAGCGGCCGGCCACGGCCTGCACCTGGTACATGCGCTCCAGGGCGACCTGCGGCGGCACCCCGAAGACGGCGGCGACGGCTGCGGAGCTCGCGGCGTTGGCCTTGTTGGCGCGGCCCGGCAGCTGAAGGTGGATCGGCCAGGCGGAGCCGTGCGGGTCGAGCACGTGGTCGCCGGAGAGCGCCCAGCTCGGGGTGGGCCGCCGGAAGCCGCACTCGCCGCAGAACCAGTCGTCGCCCGGGCGCTGCATCACACCGCCGCAGGACGGGCAGGACCAGGCGTCGTCCTTCCACATCTGGCCGGCGGCGACCCAGATGACGTTGGGGGAGGAGGACGCGGCCCACACCACCAGCGGGTCGTCGGCGTTGGCGACGATCACGGCCTTGGAGCCGGCCAGGCCCTCGCGCCAGTTCTCCGCGAGCATGCGGGTCTCGGCGGCGCGGTCCAGCTGGTCGCGGGAGAGGTTGAGCAGCGCGATGCACTTGGGGTCGGTGTCCCGGGCGACGCCCGCGAGGTACTTCTCGTCGACCTCGATGACGCCGAACCTGGCATCCGAGCCGCCGGCCAGCGCCGAGGTGATGCCGGCCGGCATGTTGGCGCCGAGCGCGTTGGAGACGACCGGGCCGGCGGCCTTGAGGGCCTCGGCGATGAGCCGGGTGGTGGTGGTCTTGCCGTTGGTCGCCGAGACCAGGGTCACGTCCAGGTGCTGCGCGAGCCGGGCGAGGAGATCGGGGTCGAGTTTGAGTGCCACCCGGCCACCGATCACCGAACCGCTGCCGCGTCCGGCGGCGCGGGATGCCGCCGCGACCGCCTTGCCCGCGGTCACGGCCAGCTTGGCCCGCGGCGTGAGCGGGTCCGAGTTGCCTGCCATCAGTTCTCGATCCTCCTTGCGTACGCGCCGCGTCTGTGCCTGACGGCCACGTGGTGGGACCTCAGCCTATCGAGATCCATTCGCACTCCAGAACCGCGGCACCATCGTGAGACGGGCGTTGCTGCAAGGACCGTACTCTGACGGTCATGCGACAAGGCTCCCTGCCCGGCGTCCACGGACGTGTGCGGCCCCTCACCCTGTTCGGCGACCCGGTGCTGCACGCGCCCTGCCGGGAGGTCACCGACTTCGGCCCGCGGCTCGCCCGTCTGGTGGACGATCTGTTCGCCACGATGTACGCGGCGCAGGGCGTGGGCCTGGCCGCCAACCAGATCGGCGAGCCGCTCAGGGTGTTCGTCTACGACTGCCCGGACGACGAGGACGTCCGCCACCTGGGCCATGTGGTGAACCCGCGGCTGACCGGGACGGACGGGGTGGTGGTGCGCGGCCCCGAGGGCTGTCTGTCCCTGCCCGGCCTGGAGGCGGGGACCGAGCGGTACGACCACGCGGTCGTCGAGGGCTTCACGGTGACCGGCGAGCCGGTCACCGTCCACGGCACCGGGTTCTTCGCCCGGTGCCTGCAGCACGAGTGCGACCACCTGGAGGGCCGGGTCTACGCCGACCGCCTGACGGGATGGCGGCACCGGAGACTGATGCGGCGGGTGGCCCGGGCCTCTTGGCGCCGGGGGGGCTGAACCCCCGGGAGCGGGGGCCGCGCCGCTGTGCGGCTCCGCCGCCCGCGCGCGCCCGGACGTGGACGCGTCCGCACGTGGCCCGCGGCGGTCAGAACCCCGGACCTCCCACCTTGTCCCCCGCGGCCGCCAGACGTCCCCACAGCAGATCGGCCAGGCTCCGCACCAGCTCCGCCCGCGAGCAGGGCCGTTCGCCGAGCCACCAGTCGCCCGCCGCGTGCATCATGCCGACGATGCCGTGCCCCCACACCCGGGCCAGCCGCCGGCCGTCCGGTCCGAGGTCCAGCCGGTCCCCGATGACCTGGGCCAGCTCCTCGCCCATCCGGCGCAGCAGCGGCGCCGAGTGCTTGCCGACGTCGAAGCCCTGGTCGCTCTGCGACCCCTCCGCCGGGTGCATCAGGAACCGGTACACCTGGGGCCGCGCCTCGATCGCCGAGAGGTAGGTGTCCAGGGTGGCCTCGACCCGTTCGCGCCGGTCCGCCGGGGCGTCCAGCGCGGCCCGCAGCGAGTCCAGCAGGGCGTCGGTGTGCCGCTTGGCCAGGGCGGCGTAGAGTCCTCCCTTGTCACCGAAGTGCCGGTAGAGGATCGGCTTGGTGATGCCGGCCTCGGCGGCGATCGCGTTCATCGAGGCCCCCGGGCCGTCGCGCAGCACCACCCGGTCGGCGGCCTCCAGCAGCTCGCGCCGGCGTCGGTCCGCGGACCGCTGCTGATCGGTCCGCTGTGTGGTGTTCATGAGCTCTCCCCACCCGTGCTGATTCGGTGACGCCTGCGCAAAGTAACACTGACGGCGCCTCGGTCATCGAACGGGATACCGACCGGTCCAGAGGAGTTGACTTTTCCTACCCACCGGTAACAGACTCGGCGTTACCGCAAGTAACATGCATGTGCGCCGCTGGAGGGGTCATGGCCGAGTTCACCATGGAGCTCAACGACGAACAGAAGGAGGTCCGGGACTGGCTGCACGGCTTCGCCGCCGATGTGATCCGCCCCGCGGCCGCCGAATGGGACGAGCGTGAGGAGACTCCCTGGCCGGTCATCCAGGAGGCCGCCAAGGTCGGCATCTACTCCCTGGACTTCTACGCCCAGCAGTACTTCGATGCGACCGGCCTCGGCATCCCGATGGCCATGGAGGAGCTCTTCTGGGGCGACGCCGGCATCGCCCTGTCGATCGTCGGCACCGGCCTGGCCGCCGTCGGCGTCCTCGCCAACGGCACCGAGGAGCAGATCGGCACCTGGATCCCCCAGATGTACGGCGACGCCAACGACGTCAAGGTCGCCGCGTTCTGCTCCTCCGAGCCCGACGCCGGCTCCGACGTGGCCTCGATGCGCACCCGCGCGGTGTACGACGAGGCCAAGGACGAGTGGGTGATCAACGGCACCAAGACCTGGGCCACCAACGGCGGCATCGCCAACGTCCACGTCGTGGTCGCGGTCGTCGACCCGGACCTCGGATCCAAGGGCCACGCCTCCTTCATCATCCCGCCGAACACGCCGGGCTGCTCCCAGGGCCAGAAGTTCAAGAAGCACGGCATCCGCGCCTCGCACACCGCCGAGGTCATCCTGGACGACGTGCGCGTCCCCGGCTCCTGCCTGCTCGGCGGCAAGGAGAAGCTGGACGAACGCCTCGCCCGCGCCCGCGAGAAGGCGAAGCAGGGCGGTGAGCGCGTGAAGAACGCCGCCATGGCCACCTTCGAGGCGTCCCGGCCCGCCGTCGGCGCCATGGCGGTGGGCACCGCCCGCGCGGCGTACGAGGTCGCCCTCGACTACGCGACCACGCGCGAGCAGTTCGGCCGCCCGATCATCGACAACCAGGGCGTCGCCTTCCAGCTCGCCGACATGCGCACGCAGATCGACGCCGCCCGCCTGCTGGTGTGGCGCGCCTCCTGGATGGCGATCAACGGCAAGCCGTTCACGGCGGCCGAGGGCTCGATGTCCAAGCTGTTCGCCAGCGAGACCGCCAAGAAGGTCACCGCCCAGGCCGTACAGATCCTCGGCGGCAACGGCTACACCCGCGAGTACCCGGTGGAGCGCATGCACCGCGACGCCGCCATCTACACCATTTTCGAAGGCACGAGCGAGATCCAGCGCCTGGTGATCGCCCGCACCCTGTCGGGTATGCCCATCCGCTGAGACCGGCCACCCGGACGACCCGGCGGTGCGGACGGCACCGCCGGGTTACCCCTGCCCCGCTCCCGGGAAAGGCTCGTGCGTGACCGACGCGACGGAGGACGCGATGACACGCACCGCCCGGGAACTGCTGGAGACGACCACCAGGGAACTCGCCCCCGACCCGGGGTCCAACCCCCTGGTCCCCCTGATCGCCCGCGGCGAGGCCGACCGGGCCGTCCTGGCCGCGCTCGCCCTGGAGCAGCGCCGGGTGATCCCGGCGGACCGCCGCGCCTTCCTGCACCTGGCGGAGCGGGCCGATCCGGAGTCGGCCGCGTACTTCACCGCCCTGGCCGAGGGCGAGGCCCTGGCGGCGGAGCACCTGAAGACGTTCACGGCCGCGTGCGACGTGGACGAGAAGCGGGCGGACGCGTACGAGCCCCTGCCGGGCTGCCAGTCCTATCCCGCGTACGTGGCCTGGCTGGCCCTGAACGCCGAACCGCCGGACGTGGTGCTGGCCCTGACGACGAACTTCTCGGCCTGGGGCGGCTACTGCGCGACGATCGCGAAGGCCCTGCGCACCCACTACGGCTTCACGGACGAAGCCTGCGCCTTCTTCGACTTCTTCGCCGAACCGGCCCCGGCCCTGGACGAAGCAGCCACGGAGGCAGTGCGGACCGCCCTTGACGAGGGCCGCCTCGACGAGAACCGCGCCCGCGACTACGCCCGTCTGCTCCAGGCGTACGAGGCGAAGTTCTGGGCAACGCTCGGACAGCACACCCAGGGGCGCGGGGAACTGCGCGAGAAACCACGACAGACCCGCACCCGGCGCTGAACCCGCGGAGCTACGGCGGACCCCCACTGCTATGGGCAATACACGCCACGTCGATCCGATCGGCAAGCTTCGCCAGCTCGATCGTCAGCGCAGCGACCGTGTCCTCGTCGAGCCCGTCCTCCCCCGCCTCGACGAGCCGGACCCACCGCCCGCCCACCGTACGCAGCAGCCTGCTGACATCGGCGGCGGCCACCTGCAGGGTCCCGCGGTCGTCGACGATCAGAGGCAGAGTCACTTCGCGGTTCACAGTCGGGATCGTAGCCGCGCGGACATCACGCACCCTGCCAAACCGTGGTGATGTTGCAGAACTCGCGGATTCCGTGCCCGGACAGCTCACGCCCGTACCCCGACCGCTTCACCCCGCCGAACGGGAACGCCGGATGGGACGCCGTCATCCCGTTCACGTACACACTGCCGGCCTCCAGATCGCGTACGAACCGGTCGACCTCGGCCTCGTCGCGGGTCCAGACGTTGGAACTCAGGCCGAAGTCGGTGTCGTTGGCGATCAGGACCGCCTCGTCGACGTCCGCCGCGCGGTAGAGCGTGGCGACCGGGCCGAAGGCCTCCTCGCGGTGGATGCGCATCTCCCGGCCGATGCCGGCCAGGACGGTCGGCGGGTAGAACCAGCCTGGCCCGTCGGGGCGCTCGCCGCCGCACAGCACGGTGGCGCCCGCGCGGACGGCGTCGTCGACCAGTTCCTCCAGGTCGCTGCGGCCCTTCTCGCTGGAGAGGGGGCCGACGTCGGTCTCCTCGTCCATCGGGTCGCCGACCTTCAGCGCCCTCATGCCCGCGACGAAGCGTTCGGCGAAGGCGTCGTAGACGTCCGTGTGCACGATGAACCGCTTGGCGGCGATGCAGGACTGCCCCGTGTTCTGCGTCCGCGCGGTGACCGCCACCTCGGCGGCCCGGTCCAGGTCGGCGGAGGGCATGACCACGTACGGGTCGCTGCCGCCCAGCTCCAGCACCGTCTTCTTGATCATCTCCCCGGAGGTGGCGGCGACCGCGCGGCCCGCGGGCTCGCTGCCGGTGAGGGTGGCCGCCTTCACCCGCTCGTCCCGCAGGAGGTCGTCGACCGCGGCGGAGCCGATCAGCAGGGTCTGGAAACAGCCCTCGGTGAAGCCCGCGCGGTGGAACAGGTCCTCCAGGTACAGGGCGGTCTGCGGCACGTTCGAGGCGTGCTTGAGCAGGCCCACGTTGCCCGCCATCAGCGCGGGCGCGGCGAACCGCACCACCTGCCACAGCGGGAAGTTCCACGGCATCACGGCGAGCACCGGGCCCAGCGGCCGGTAGCGCACCAGGACCCGGGAGGCGCCGGAGTCCTTCACGTCGGAGGCGTCGGGTTCCTCGTCGGCGAGGAGTTCCGCCGCGTGATCGGCGTACCAGTGCATCGCCTTGGCACACTTCGCGGCCTCCGCGCGGGCCTGCTTGACCGGCTTGCCCATCTCCGTGGTGATCACCCGGCCGATGGTCTCCTGATCCTCGTCGAGGATCTCGGCGGCCCGGTGCATCAGACGCGCACGCTCGGCGAAGGTCGTCGTCCGGTACGTCCGGAACGTGGCCTCCGCGAGCTGGATCCGGTGCCCGATCTCCTCCTCGTCCATGGGGTGGTACGTCTTGACCGTCTCGCCGTTCGCCGGGTTCACCGTGGCGATGTGCATCGCTGACCTCCCTGGGGCGGGCTGTGCTTCTTGACCTTCCCGCGCGGTGGTGGGCGGCGCAACGCGGGGAGGTCTCCTCAGGGCGAGTGCTCCGCCAGGCGGTCGAGAAACGCGGTCTGCGCACCGACGATCACCTCACGGGCCCGGTCCAGGGGGAACCACGCCACCCGGTCCAGCTCCGGGAACTCCCGGACCCGCCCCGACCCGGGCGGCCACTCCATCTCGAACGTGCCCGGGACGACCGCCGCCGGGTCGAGGTCCGCCTCCACCGCCCAGGCCGTGACGGTCTTCCCGCCGGACTGCCGGACCTCCCCGAGCGGCAGCGCCTCCCCGTCCGGCGGCGGCAGCCCCAGCTCCTCCCGGAACTCGCGGCGCGCCGCCTCCCAGGCCGGCTCACCGGGGTCGTACTCGCCCTTCGGCACGGTCCACGCCCCGCTGTCCCGCCGGGCGAAGAACGGGCCGCCCATATGACCGAGCAACACCTCGACGCCCTGACCGGTGTGCCGGAACAACAGCAGTCCGGCGCTCCGGGCGCCCCTCACGGCCGTACCCCGGGGTGCGCGGCGAGCAGGGTCTCCACCGTGTCCGCCTCCTCGGGGCGCTTGTCCTCGCGGTAGCGGATCACGCGGGCGAAGCGGAGGGCGACGCCGGCCGGGTAGCGGGTGGAGCGCTGGAGGCCGTCGTAGGCGATCTCCACGACGAGTTCGGGGCGCACCGTCACGACGTAGCCGCTCTCGTCGACCGCCAGCTCCCGCAGCCGCTCGGTCTGCCAGGTCAGCATCGCGTCGGTCAGGCCCTTGAAGGTCTTGCCGAGCATGGCGAAGCCGCCGTCGGCGGTGCGGGCGCCCAGGTGCAGGTTGGAGAGCTTCCCGGTGCGGCGGCCGTGGCCCCACTCGGCGGCCAGCACCACCAGGTCGAGCGTGTGGACGGGCTTGACCTTCAGCCAGGACGCGCCGCGCCGGCCCGCGCTGTAGGGGGCGTCCAGGCCCTTGGCCACGACGCCCTCGTGGCCGTGCTCCAGCGTCTCGGCGAGGAACCCCTCCGCCGCGCCCAGGTCCACGGGACCCGACACCAGGGTGCGGCGCACCCGCATGGGCTCCGGGACCAGCCGGGCCAGCTCCGCGTGGCGCTCGGTGAACGGCAGGTCCAGCAGGTCGCGGCCGTCGACGGAGAGCACGTCGAAGAAGACGGGGGAGACGGGGACCTCCCGTGCGGCCGTGGCCACGTCCACCCGGGAGCCGACCCGTCCGGCGGTCTCCTGGAACGAGCGGGGGCGGCCGTCCTCGTCGAAGGAGATGACCTCCCCGTCCAGGATGAACCGCTCGCCCCGCAGCTCCCGCGCCGCCGCCGTCACTTCCGGCAGCCGGTCGGTGATGTCGTCGAGGGTGCGGGTGTGCACGCGCACGGTGTCCCCGTCGCGGTGCACCTGGACGCGGATGCCGTCCAGCTTCTCCTCGACCGCGCAGGCCCCCAGCTTCTCCACCGCCTCCGCGACCGAGGAGGCGCTGTGCGCCAGCATCGGCAGCACCGGCCGGCCCACGGTCAGCCGGAACCGATCCAGCGCCCCGGGGCCGTCCGCCAGCAGCGCCCCGGCCACCGACCGGAGCGAGCCGGCCAGCATCACCGCCCGCCGCACATCGGCCGGCGGCGCCCCCGTCGCCCGCGCCAGCCCCTCCACCGCGACCGCGTCCAGGGCGCCCTGCCGGACCTCGCCGGTGAGCAGCCCGGACAGGAACCGCTGCTCCTCCTCGGTGGACGCGCCCAGCAGCTCGCCGACCAGCCGGGCCCGCTCCGCCTGCGATCCCGGGCCGGACACCTCGCCGAGCGCGGTGAGCCGCGCGTCGACCTCGCGCACCGTCAGGGACGGCTCGGCGGCGGGGGCGACCGGACGGCTCAGCACCTTCCAGCCGACCCCGATGCGGCCCTGCGGCAGCCGGCCGGCCAGATACGGGATGACGACCGGCACGTCCTCCGCCTCCGCCTCCCGGAACAGCTCGGCGAGCAGCTCGATCTTCCGGGACCGCGCCGGGGCGGCGGCGACCTCCTGGGACACACGGGCCAGCCGGGACAGCAGCATGCAGTCATAGTGCTCCGGGGGCGGGTGTTCCACACCCCGGCCGTCCGGCGGCTACCCGTTCACCGCGGCGTCCAGATCGGTCATCAGCAGGTCCCCGACGATCGCGGCCGCCGCGCGGTAACCACCGCTCGCCGCGTGCACCACCTGCTCGGAGAAGCCGATCGTGTTGCCCGCCGCCCAGACCCCGGGCACCGTGGTCAGGCCGGTCGAGTCGATCACCGGGTACGTGCCGAAGGGGGTCTCGTTCATCTCGGCGCCCAGCGCCTCCAGCAAGGACGTACGAGGCACCGGGCGCGGCCCGACGAAGAGCACGGAGCGGGCGTGGGCGGTGCCGTCGGCCAGCCGCACCCCGGTGAGCCGGTCGTCCTCGACCACCAGCTCCGCGACCGCACCGGGCACCACCGCGACCCCGGCGACGGCCAGCCGGCGCAGGTCCTGGTCGGACAGTTCCTCCTCGGCGACCTCGTGCAGGAAGAAGGTGACGTCCTTCGACCACTGGGACACCATCAGCGCCTGGTGCACGCTCGACGCGCTCGACGCGAGCACCCCGAACGGCTCGTCGCGCACCTCCCAGCCGTGGCAGAACGGGCAGTGCAGCACGTCCCGCCCGAAGCGCTCGGCGACCCCGGGGACCGCCGGCATCTCGTCCTTCAGCCCGGTGGCGACGATCAGCCGCCGGGCCCGTACGGCCGGTCCCGCGTCGAGTACGACGGTGAAGTCCTCCCCGTCCTTGGCGACGTCCGTGACCCGGTCCCGGACGAGTTCCACGCCGTAGCGCGCGATCTCCTCCCGGCCCAGCGCCAGGAACTCGGCCGGCGCCATCCCGTCCCGGGACAGATAGCCCTGCATGTGCGACGAGGGCGCGTTGCGCGGCTCGCCCGCGTCGACGACCAGGGTGCGGTGCCGGGCCCGGCCGAGCACCAGCGCGGCGGAGAGTCCCGCCGCCCCGCCTCCGACGACGACCACGTCGTACGTCCCGCTTCCGAATGTCTCGTTCATGGTGACCACCTCCACCACGAGGGTTCCCCGGCCACTGCCACATTGACAAATGACTTTGCCGAACCTGCAATACCGGTATGACTACGGACGACGTTCTCGCGGAAGTGGGCCCCCGGCTGCGGCGGATCAGGAAGGAGCGGGAGGTGACCCTCGCGGCACTGTCCGAGGCGACCGGCATCTCCGTGAGCACCCTCTCCCGGCTGGAGTCCGGACTGCGCAAACCCAGTCTGGAGCTGCTGCTGCCGATCGCGCAGGCCCACCAGGTGCCGCTGGACGAACTGGTCGGCGCGCCGCCGGTCGGCGATCCGCGCATCCGCGCGTCCGAGCCGATCCGGCGCTACGGCCGCACCCACTGGCCGCTCACCCGCCAGCCCGGCGGCCTCCAGGCGTACAAGGTGCTGGAACCGAAGCGGAGGCTCGAACCCGAACCGCGCACCCACGAGGGCTACGAGTGGCTGTACGTGCTCTCCGGGAGGCTGCGCCTGGTGCTCGGCGAGCACGACGTGGTGCTGGCGGCGGGGGAGGCGGCCGAGTTCGACACGCGGGTGCCGCACTGGTTCGGGTCGACGGGGGAGGGGCCCGTGGAGTTCCTCAGCCTGTTCGGGCCGCAGGGGGAGCGGATGCACGTGCGGGCGCGGCCCAAGCGGGGGTGACGGGCGGGGCCGCTCCCGTTCCGGTGTTCCCTCGGTGTCCCCTCCGGGTGTCCCTTCCCAGAGGGCAAGCGACCGCTTAGTATGCGGTGGACCCGGTCAGGCGAACCCGACGTTCACGCTCCCGTGGAGGCCCCGCATGCAGGCATGGCAAGTGCACGAACTCGGCGAGCCGGGCGAGGTGATGCGCCTCGCGGAGGTGGCGCGGCCGACGCCCGCCGACGGGCAGGTCCTGCTGAAGGTGCGCGCGGCCGG
The DNA here is from genome assembly GCF_044390325.1 of Streptomyces sp. NPDC018964. Lineage (NCBI taxonomy): Bacteria > Bacillati > Actinomycetota > Actinomycetes > Kitasatosporales > Streptomycetaceae > Streptomyces > Streptomyces sp. NPDC018964. The sequence continues at coordinate 472,788 of NZ_JBIRYZ010000001.1, read as the reverse complement.
CATCAACTTCCCGGACGCGCTGATGTGCCGGGGCCAGTACCAGGTCAGGCCGCCGCTGCCGTTCACCCCGGGCGTGGAGATCTGCGGCGAGACCGAGGACGGGCGCCGCGTGATCGCCAACCCCGCGCTGCCCCACGGCGGCCTCGCCGAGTACGCCCTCGCGGACGCCGCCGCACTGCTGCCCGCGCCGGACGCGCTGGACGACGCCGAGGCCGCCGCCCTGCACATCGGCTACCAGACCGGCTGGTTCGGCCTGCACCGCCGGGCCCGCCTGGAGGCCGGCGAGACCCTCCTCGTCCACGCCGCCGCCGGAGGGGTCGGCAGCGCGGCCGTACAGCTCGGCAAGGCCGCCGGCGCCACCGTCCTCGGCGTGGTCGGCGGCGCCGCGAAGGCGTCCGTCGCCCGCGAGCTGGGCTGCGACGTGGTGATCGACCGGCACGAGCAGGACGTCGTCGCCGCCGTGAAGGAGGCCACCGGCGGCCGGGGCGCCGACGTGGTCTACGACCCCGTGGGCGGTCAGGCGTACGCCCAGTCCGCCAAGGCCGTCGCCTTCGAGGGCCGGATCGTCGTCGTCGGCTTCGCCAGCGGGTCCATCCCCAGCCCCGCCCTGAACCACGCCCTCGTCAAGAACTACGCGATCCTCGGCCTGCACTGGGGCCTGTACAACACCAAGAACCCCAAGCTGGTCCAGCACTGCCACGAGCAGCTCACCGAACTCGCCGCGCGGGGCGCGATCAAGCCGCTGGTGAGCGAGCGCGTGCCGCTCACCGGGGCCGCCGACGCCGTGCAGCGGGTCGCCGACGGTGTCACCACCGGGCGCGTCGCCGTGCTGCCCCCGACGGAGAACGGAGCCGCCGCATGACCGACGCCGCCGCACTGCGCCGCATCACCCGGGACTTCCTGGCCGAGCACCCTCCGGCCGGCACGGAGCGCCTCGACTTCCTGCGCGCCCGCTTCGACGCCGGACTCGCCTGGGTGCACTTCCCCGAAGGGCTCGGCGGACTCGGCCTCCCGCGCGCGCTCCAGACCGTCGTGGACGCCGAACTGGCGGCCGCCGGGGCGCCCGACAACGACCCGCGCCGCATCGGCATCGGCCTGGGCATGGCCGCGCCGACGATCCTCCAGTACGGCACCGAGGAGCAGAAGCGGCGTTTCCTGAGGCCCCTGTGGACCGGCGAGGAGGTCTGGTGCCAGCTGTTCAGCGAGCCCGGCGCCGGATCCGACCTGGCCGCCCTCGGCACGCGTGCCGTCCGGGAGGGCGAGGAGTGGGTGGTCGACGGGCAGAAGGTGTGGACGTCCAGCGCCCACCTCGCCCGCTGGGCCATCCTCATCGCCCGCACCGACCCGGACGTGCCCAAGCACCGGGGCATCACCTACTTCGTCTGCGACATGACCGACCCCGGTGTCGAGGTGCGGCCGCTGCGCCAGATCACCGGCGAGGCCGAGTTCAACGAGGTCTTCCTCACCGGCGTCCGCGTCCCCGACACCCACCGCCTCGGTGAGGTCGGCGACGGCTGGCGGGTCGCGCAGACCACCCTGAACAACGAACGCGTCGCCATCGGCGGCATGCGGCTGCCCCGTGAGGGCGGCATGATCGGCCCGGTCGCGAGGACCTGGCGCGACCGGCCCGAACTGCGCACCCACGACCTGCACCAGCGGCTGCTGAAACTCTGGGTCGACGCGGAGGTCGCCCGGCTCACCGGGGAACGCCTGCGCCAGCAGCTCGTCGCCGGGCAACCGGGCCCCGAGGGCGCCGGCATGAAGCTCGCCTTCGCCCGCCTCAACCAGGAGATCAGCGGTCTGGAAGTGGAACTGCGCGGAGAGGAGGGCCTGTTGTACGACGACTGGACCATGCGCCGCCCCGAACTGGTCGACTTCACCGGGCGCGACGCCGGCTACCGGTACCTCCGCTCCAAGGGCAACAGCATCGAGGGCGGGACCAGCGAGGTCCTGCTGAATATCGTCGCCGAGCGCGTCCTGGGCCTGCCGGCCGAGCCGCGCACCGACAAGGACGTCGCGTGGAAGGACCTGGCCCGATGAGCGCACAGCCCGACCTGCTGTACTCGGAGGAGGAAGAGGCGCTGCGCGCCGCCGTCCGGGACCTGCTCACCGACCACTGCGACGCGGCGGGCGTGATCGCCCGTACCGAGTCGGACGCCCCGCACGACATCGCGCTGTGGAAGACGCTCGCCGGCGGAATGGGTCTCGCGGGCCTGCTGATCCCGGAGGAGCAGGACGGGCAGGGCGCCACGCACCGGGAAGCCGCGGTCGTGCTGGAGGAACTGGGGCGGGCGGTCGCACCCGTCCCGTATCTGACCAGCGCCGTCGTCGCCACCGAGGCCGCGCTGGAGTGCGGCGCCGACGACCTGCTGTCCCAGCTGGCGTCCGCCACGGTGATCGGCGCGCTCGCCGTCGCCCTGAACGTCCCGGCCGGCGGCGCCCACAAGACCGTACGGCTCGAGAACGGCGGCCTGCACGGCGAGCTGACCGGCATCGCGGACGCCGCCGTCGCCGACGTGCTGCTGGTGCCCGCCGACGACGGCGGCCTGTACGCGGTCGACGCCGCCGCCGTCACGATCGTCCCCCAGGTCTCCCTCGACCTGACCCGGCCGGTGGCGACGGTCGTCCTCGACGGCGCCCCGGGACGCCGGCTGGGCGACGCGGAGCCCGCGGTACGCCGCGCCCTGCGGGTCGGTGCCGGACTGCTCGCCTCCGAACAACTCGGCTCCGCCGACTGGTCGTTGACGGAAACCGTCCGCTACGTGAAGGACCGCACGCAGTTCAACCGCCCCGTCGGCGGCTTCCAGGCGCTCAAGCACCGGCTCGCCCAGCTGTGGCTGGAGGTCGTCGGTCTCCGCGCGGCCGCCCGCAACGCCGCCGACGCGCTCGCGACCGGCGAGGACGTCGACGTGGCGGTCACCGTCGCCCAGGCCTGCGCCGCGCCCGTCGCGGTCCGGGCCGCCGAGGAGGCGCTGCAACTGCACGGCGGCATCGGCATGACCTGGGAACACCCGGTGCACCTCCACCTCAAGCGGGCCAAGGCCGACTCGATCGCCTACGGCACGGCTGGCACCCACCGCGAGGCACTGGCGGAACTGGTCGACCTGAGAGCGCCCTGATCAGCCGGACAACGGGAGAGGCCCGCCCTTTCAGGGCGGGCCTCTCCCGTTGTCCGGCCCGGTGAAGTGAACGACCGACGGCGGATCGGCCAACTCCCCGCACGGCCGTGCCTCTTGGACACCTGCGGACCGCATACTCACTGAGGTCCCGTACGGCCCCTCCAGGGAGGCAGAGCATGGCCCTCACCACCCGTCGCAGAGCCCTCACCACCCTCGGCGCCGCCCTCGCCGGTACCGTCGCCCTCCCCGCGACCCAGGCACTGGCCGGTGAACAGCGCCACCGCCCGAGCCCGTTGTGGCGAGCCCACGCCCACAACGACTACGAGCACCCCCGTCCCCTCCTCGACGCCCTCGACCACCGCTTCGGCAGCGTCGAGGCCGACATCTACCTGGTCGACGGTCAACTCCTGGTCGCCCACGATCCCGAGGACCTCGACCCGTCCCGCACCCTCGAGTCCCTCTACCTCGACCCGCTCGCCGCCCGGGTCCGCGCCCACCGCGGCTCGGTGTACCGGGGGTACCGCAGGCCGCTCCAGCTGCTGATCGACATCAAGACCGAGGGCGCTTCCACCTATCTCGAACTCGACCGCCACCTGCGCCGCTACCGGCACCTGTTCACCACCTGCGTCCACGGCAGGGTGCTGCCCGGACCGGTCACCGCCGTCGTCTCCGGCGACCGCGCGGCCCGTGCCCCCATGGAGGCCCAGAAGGTCCGCCGCGCCTTCTACGACGGCCGGCTCACCGACCTCGGCAGCACCGCACCGGCCTCCTTCGTCCCGCTGATCAGCGACAACTGGACGCTCAACTTCACCTGGCAGGGCGTCGGTGCCTTCCCCGACGCCGAGCGCCGGAAACTGCGTGACATCGTGGGCACCGCCCACGCGCGCGGGCAGCGGGTGAGGTTCTGGGCCACCCCCGACCTGCCGGGGCCCGCCCGCGACACGCTCTGGGGCGAACTGGTGGCGGCGGACGTCGACCACCTCAACACGGACGACCTCGCGGGCCTGGAATCCTTCCTCGACGCCCACCGGAGGGCGTGACACCACACGTTCGGAGGACAGGTCAGCCGCCCGGACGAACCCTCCGCTACGCCACACTTGCGGCCGAACGCCGCGAAAAGGATGTGGCGGAGGAGGTTGACGATGGCCATTTCCATCTCTGTGGTGCTGCTGCTCGCGGTCCTTGCGGTGATCTTCCTGCGCAACGGCGGGCTGAAGATCTCGCACGCGCTGGTCTGTCTGCTGCTCGGGTTCTACCTGGCCAGTACGAGCATCGCGCCCACGATCCACAGCGGTCTCACGGCGACCGCCGACATCGTCGGCGGTCTGCGGCCGTGAGGCCACCGCGCCGGGCGCGGTTCAGCGGTCGGTGACCGCGTCCCGCGGCAGCACGGTGACGCGGTGGAAGTTGCACCCCGCCGGTGCCGCGGACGCGGACGGAGGCCTGCTCTGGTGCGCCTTGAGGGCGACGCTCACCAGACTGAGCAGCAGGTCCACATCCGTGGCGCAGTCCAGATGCACCGTCACCCAGTCGGAATTCGGCACCACTTGTATCGCGCTCGACCCGCCCAGGTCGTAGTGGAAGCGCTGGATGGCGCGACGGGTGAGGTGGAGGTCCACGTCCCGCGCGGAGTGGAAGTGGACGATCTCCGCCCGGGCGGTGCGGAGCGCCTGCCCCGTGCCGCAACCGGCCGGACAGGCCGTGAGATCGGACCAGGTGAGCAGTCGCTCCATGGCTCGCTGCGCCGGTGTCATGCCCTCATCGTTGCCTGCTCAACGTCCGGACACCAGAAGTTGGACGATTCGTAATCGAGCGGTGAGGTTGTGAAGCTTCCGGAACACCGGTGGGGAACCGACATGTGATCATGTCATGGCAGCCGGCGAGCTCTTGACCCGGCACGGCGTTGCCGTCCTCGTGTGCGACCGCGACGGCCGGAAGCCGAGCGGCGGTGACACCGCCCTCGATCTGATCGGCGACGCCATGGGCTGTCACGCGGAGGTGGTGGCCGTCCCCGTCGAGCGGCCGGCCGACGAGTTCTTCGCCCCGCGCTCGGGCGTCACCGGGGACGTGGGCGGAAGTTCGTCAACGACCGGCTCCGTCTGGTGATCGTCGGCGGCATCGCCTCCCGCGTGGCGGACAGCGACGCCCTGCGCGACTTCGTGCGGGAGGCGAACCGCGGCACCCGGATGTGGTTCGTCGCCGACCGCGCGGAACTCGAACGGAGGCTCGCGCGCGGATAGTTCGCTTGTTCCGGGGCGCGCGTCAGGACCGTTCGGCCACCACCGCCGGGTCGTCCAGGACTCCCCGCACCACCGAGTGCGCCGCGCCCAGCAGCGGGCCCTCGGGTCCCAACGGGGACACGGAGACGGGACAGGCCGGCCCCGCGGTACGGCGGGCCAGCTCGGAGCGGAGCGACGGCAGCAGCCAGGGCGCGAGCCCGGACAGGGCCCCGCCCAGCACCACGCTCTCGGGATCCAGCAGGTTGACCGCACCGGTCAGGGCGATCCCGAGCGCCGTTCCCGCGTCCTCCAGGGCGCGTCGTACGTCCGTGTCGCCCTGCGCGGCGCGGCCCGCGAGGAGACCGACGCGGTCCTCGCCCGGCTCCAGTCCGGCCGCGCGCAGCACCGCCTCCTCGCCGGCGTACTGCTCCAGGCAGCCCCTCCCGCCGCAGGCGCACTCCGGTCCGTCGGGCCGTACCGGTACGTGGCCCAGCTCGCCCGCGAAGCCGCGGTTCCCGTGCAGCAGCCGGCCGTCCACGACGACCGCGGCGCCGATGCCGATCTCGGCGGACACATGGAGGAAGTCGCGCGGCGTGCCCTCGCCGAGCCACAGTTCGGCCAGCGCGCCGAAGTTGGCCTCGTTGGCCACGGTGAGCGGCAGTCCGGCGGGCAGCAGGTCGCCGAGGTCCGTGTCGAGCCAGCCGAGGTTCGGGGCCCGTACGACGGTCCGGGCGTCGCGCGCCACCAGGCCCGGCACGGCCACGGCGAGCCCCGCCGGCCACAGGCCCTCGCCCTCCGCCTCGGCGACGACCCGCTCTATCAGCCCGGTCAGTTCCCCGAGCACCGGCTGGGGGGAGCGGTCCCGGTTCGGGACGTGCCGCACCGCCCGTGACCGGACCCGCCCGCGCAGGTCGACCGCGCAGACCGCGAGATGGTCGACGCCGACCTCGGCGCCGATGCCCGCGGGGCCGCGTCCGCTGACGGCCAGCGCCGAGCCGGGACGGCCCACGCGTCCGGGCCGCTCGGGGCCCAGCTCCTCCAGCAGGCCCGAGCGGATGAGCTCGTCGACCAGCGTGGACACCGCCGCGCGGGTCAGGCCGATGCGGGAGGCGACGGCGGCCCGGGACAGCGGCCCCTGGGCGCTCACGGCGTGCATGACACGGGACAGATTGCGGCGGCGCATGCCCTGCTGGGTGTCGGGCAACGCGCGCCCCGGACCGGCCGGGCGGGTCTTGTGCGGCGGTGCGCTCATTCCTCCGTCGTTCCTCGGTCTCTGCGGTCGTCGGTGTGCTGACGGTCGTCCGGGCCCGTCGGCCTGTGCCTGCCTGCCGGTCGGTGCCGGGGCGGCGGGCACGGACAGCCGGTGCCGTGCCGGTGGGCGCCGGAGGCCGGTGCCCACCGGTGGGTGCCGTCAGCCGTCGGTCGTGACGCGGTCCAGCAGCGGGGCCGCGTCGGAGAGTACCCCGGCCAGCCTGGCCAGCGTCTCCTCGTCCCGCTCCACGGCCTCCAGCACCGGGCCCGCCGCCGTGTCCCAGCGCCGGGCGACCGCCGCCGGGTCCTCCCCGGTGAGCAGCCCGGCCGCCTGCGCCGCCGCACCGAGCGCGACCAACTCCTTGGCCCGGGGCACCTGAACGGCCCGCCCCGACAGCCGCCGTACGGTCTGCTGCCAGGCAGTGCCCCGGGAGCCGCCGCCGATCAGCAGCAGGGGCACCGACGGGTCGGCGTCCTCGTCGAGGACCAGGTCCAGCGCGGCCAGCAGGGAGTACACGGCACCGTCGTAGGCGGCCTGGAGCAGCTGACCGCCGGTGGTGTCGTGGCGCAGCCCGTGTAGCAGGCCGGAGGAGTGGGGCAGGTTCGGGGTGCGCTCGCCGTCCAGGAAGGGCAGCAGCGTGACGCCGCGCCCGGGTTCGACGGCCTCGCGGTCCAGGTTCAGCAGCGCCGCGACCCGGTCCACGGCCAGCGTGCAGTTGAGCGTGCAGGCCAGCGGCAGCCAGTCGCCGCGCGCGTCGGCGAACCCCGCCACCGTGCCGGTCGGATCGGCAGGCCTGCGCTGCGCCACCGCGTACACGGTGCCCGAGGTGCCGAGGCTCATCACCGGGGTGCCGGGACGCACCCCGAGGCCCAGCGCGGCGGCGGCGTTGTCGCCGGTGCCGCACGCCACCAGGGTGCCCTTGGAGAACGGCAGGTCGTGGCTGTCGCGCACGGTTCCGGCGACCTCACCGGGCCGCACCACGCGGGGCAGCAGCGCCGGGTCGAGCCCCACGTGCGCGAGGATCTCCTCGTCGTAGGCCTCCGTCCCCGAGGCCCACCAGCCGGTGCCGGAGGCGTCGCCGCGGTCGGTCGTGCCCTGCCCGGTGAGCCGCTCGGTGAGGTAGTCGTGGGGGAGCCGGACCGCCTTGGTGGCGCGCACCGCGTCCGGCTCGTGCTCCGCCAGCCAGGCCCACTTGGTGACCGTGAAGGAGGTGGCCGGCACGCTTCCGGTGCGCTCGGCCCAGAACTTCGCGCCGCCCAGCTCCTCGATCAGCCGCCGGGTCTGGGGCGCCGAACGCACGTCGTTCCACAGCAGCGCCGGGCGGACCGGCTCCCCGTGCTCGTCCAGGGTGACCAGGCCGTGCTGCTGTCCGCCGATCGACACGGCGGCGGCCTCGTGCGCCGCCTCGCCGCACTGGCGCAGCGCCTCGGACAGGGCGTCCCACCACTGGCGCGGGTCGCTCTCCCGGCCCGCCCCGGAGGTCACCGTGTGCGGTGCCTGGCCGCTCGCGACGACCCGGCCGGTGGCCACGTCGACGACCAGCGCCTTGGTGGACTGGGTGGATGTGTCCACGCCGACGACGAGCGGACCCTCGGCTGCTGACATCGGTCTCTCCCTCTCCTGCGACCCACTTCCGCGACTCGGCGGGGTGTGTCTCTTCCCAGAAATGTTCCTGCATACTAATTTGTAAACCGCCATGACGAAATAGCCTCAGCGAGCAAGGAGCCGCGGCATGAACTACCAGCCCACCCCCGAGGACAAGTTCACCTTCGGACTGTGGACCGTCGGCTGGCAGGGACGGGACCCCTTCGGCGACGCCACGCGGCGCGCCCTCGACCCGGTCGAATCGGTGCGGCGCCTGTCCGAGCTGGGCGCCCACGGCGTCACGTTCCACGACGACGACCTCATCCCCTTCGGCGCGAGCGACAGCGAGCGCGAGGAGCACATCAAGCGGTTCCGGCAGGCGCTGGACGACACCGGCATGAAGGTGCCGATGGCCACCACCAACCTGTTCACCCACCCGGTGTTCAAGGACGGCGGCTTCACCGCCAACGACCGCGACGTGCGCCGCTACGCCCTGCGCAAGACCATCCGCAACATCGACCTCGCGGTCGAGCTCGGTGCCGAGACGTACGTGGCCTGGGGCGGCCGTGAGGGCGCCGAGTCCGGTGGCGCCAAGGACGTGCGGAACGCCCTCGACCGCATGAAGGAGGCCTTCGACCTGCTCGGCGAGTACGTCACCTCCCAGGGCTACGACATCCGCTTCGCCATCGAGCCCAAGCCGAACGAGCCGCGCGGCGACATCCTGCTCCCCACCGTCGGCCACGCCCTGGCGTTCATCGAGCGCCTGGAGCGCCCGGAGCTGTACGGCGTCAACCCGGAGGTCGGCCACGAGCAGATGGCCGGGCTGAACTTCCCGCACGGCATCGCGCAGGCGCTGTGGGCGGGCAAGCTCTTCCACATCGACCTCAACGGCCAGAACGGCATCAAGTACGACCAGGACCTCCGCTTCGGCGCGGGTGACCTGCGCGCGGCGTTCTGGCTGGTGGACCTGCTGGAGTCGGCCGGGTACGAGGGCCCGCGGCACTTCGACTTCAAGCCGCCGCGGACGGAGGACTTCGACGGCGTGTGGGCCTCGGCGGCCGGCTGCATGCGCAACTATCTGATCCTCAAGGAGCGCGCGGCGGCCTTCCGCGCGGACCCGGAGGTCCAGGAGGCGCTCGCCGCGGCCCGGCTGGACCAGCTGGCCCAGCCCACGGCGGCCGACGGCCTCCAGGCCCTGCTCGACGACCGGTCCGCCTTCGAGGACTTCGACGTCGACGAGGCCGCCGCGCGGGGCATGGCCTTCGAGCGCCTCGACCAGCTGGCGATGGACCACCTGCTGGGCGCCCGGGGCTGAGTCCCGACCGCGAGGGCGTGGCCGTCCCGCCCCTGCCACGGGACGGCCACGCCCTCGCACACGCATCCGGGAGAACCGCGCCCCCGCGTGCGGTTCTCCCTCGGTCGTGGCCGACGTGACGACCGCGCGGAATCACACGCGCGCGGTGGCGTGTCTCCGGGCCGACGTAGGGCCTCCCGGCGGCGTCCCGCGCGCGATGGCGCGGCCCGCACCGGCCCGGTACGCGTCCCGCGTGCGCCCTCGCACGGCACGACCGCGTGGCGCACGCGAGTGGTACGGACCGGGCCCGTCGCGCGGACGGTGCTGTGCCGGGCGCGCGCTCCGCGTGGGGTACGCCGTCAGCATGGTGCCCGTGCCCTGAGTCCGTATCAACTTCCGCGCGATGTCCTCGCGCAGGCCCCGTGTCCACGGCGACGATGGTGTGCATGGCCACGCCACCCGTACCGCCCCGGCCGCCGGACGGCGGCAGTTTCGGACCACCCGCGAACGACGGCGCGCCGCCGCCCCGCCCTCCCGGGCCGCCCGGTGGGCGCAGGCTCGTGCTCGTCCTGCTCGCCGTCGTCGTCGCCATCGCGGCCGTGTCCCTCGTCGTACTGATGGCCACGGGCGACGACGATTCGCCGGACAAGGAGCCCACCGAGAGCGGCACGGGCACCGGCGGCTCACCCGCTCCGTCCCTGGGCATCCCCTCCGAGCTGCCCAGCGGCCTCCCGAGCCGGCTCCCCTCCGGATTCCCCACGGAACTGCCGTCCGAGTTCCCGAGCGAGCTGCCGAGCGGCCTGGAGTCGCTCCTGCCGTCCCTGGGCGACGTGGAACTGCCCTGACCACACCGCACGGAACACGGCCACCCCCTGGAAGGGCCCTCCGCCGAGACCGTCGCCGGGTCCTTGCGGGAACTCCTGCCGGGCCCGGCGGCCGTGTTCCTCGTGGTACGGCCGCCGGGTCTGTTGCGGCTTCGGTGTGGTGGCGAACTCGCCGGTGGCTACCTTTCGGGTGCGTGTTCCGCCGTGGCCAGTGCCGTCGCCGGGTCCCGGGAGGAATCCCCTGCCGGGGTCCACCGGCCGCGTTCCTTGCGGTACGGCCACCAGCGCCCCTCCCGGTCCAGGCGCAGCTGGACGGGTGCGCCGGCCACCGTCCACCGGTTGGCCCGGGCCCGCAGCACCGGCCGCTCGTCCTCGTCCCACGCCGAGTCGAGGGCGGCACGCGCGCGTGCCAGCCGCTCGCCGTCCACGGTCCACTCCTCGTCGAGCACGGCCAGGGCCGCCGCACCGCCGTGTCGCCAGGCCCGTACGGCCGCGGCCAGCCCTCCCCGGCCGCGCCCGGACCCCTCGGCGAGCCGCTCCGCCACGGCGCGGCCGGGCTCCCCGGCGGCCAGCCGCACCGCGTCCCGCGCGACGGCCGGTTCCGGTTCCACGGACTGCCGTTCGTGCCCGTCCCGGAGCGCCTCCGCCAGCAGCCGGTGGGCCTGCACGGCGGTCCGGGCGGCCAGGAACTCCAGCGCGGACGGATCGATCCCGGCCGCGGGTTCCGCCTCCGTGTCCAGCGACGGCGGAACACCCGGCTGCGCGGGGAGGACAGGGGTGTCGGGAAGCGACGGCAGGATGTCGCCGGCCGCGTAGGCCTCGGCCGCGTCCACGCCCTCCGCCCCCCGCGCGAGCTGCCCGGCGGACGCGTCGTCACGCGTCTGGAGCGCCTCCAGCAGGGCGCGTTCACCCCGTCCCCGCATCAGCAGCAGGACGAACGGGTCCTGGTCCAGCAGCCGGGCCACCTGGTAGCACAACGCCGCCGTGTGACCGCAGTGGTCCCAGGTCCCGCAGTCGCACTCCGGTTCCAGATCGCCCAGGCCCGGCAGCAGTTCGACGCCGGCCAGCTCCGCGTCCTCGACCAGGTGCGTGGGCATCTCGCGGTCGAGCAGCGCCGCGACATGCCCGGCCCGCTCCACGGTCATGGCCAGGAAACGGTCCCACTGCTCCTCGGACAGCTCCTGCAGCAGCACGTCCGCGCGGTGGGCGGTACGGTCCCGGTCCAGTACGACCGCGGTGATGCGCCCCGGCCGTACGGACACCGCGCCGACCGCGCCCGCGCGGGCGAGCCCGCGGCCCGCCTTGAGCTGCTTGGAGTCCAGCGCCGTGCCCTCCAGCGCCCTCAGCCAGGTCTGGCCCCACCAGGTCTCCGCGAAAGCACGCCCCCGCGCGGGCGGCAGCGCGGCGAAGACGCGCTCCACGCCGGCCTCGTCACCGTCGTACCGGGTCATCGCAGTCCCCCTCGCAGTCCGACCAGCTCCGCCAGCTCGGCGTCGGTCAGTTCGGTGAGCGCCGCCTCGCCGGAGCCGAGCACCGCGTCGGCCAGTTCGCGCTTGCGCTCCAGCAGCCCGGCGATGCGGTCCTCGATGGTCCCCTCGGCGATGATGCGGTGCACCTGCACCGGCCGGGTCTGGCCGATGCGGTACGCGCGGTCCGTCGCCTGCGCCTCGACGGCGGGGTTCCACCAGCGGTCGTAGTGCACGACGTGCTCCGCGCGGGTGAGGTTCAGCCCCGTGCCGGCCGCCTTCAGCGACAGCAGGAAGACCGGTACCTCGCCGTCCTGGAAGCGGCGCACCATCGCCTCGCGTCCGGCGACCGGTGTGCCGCCGTGCAGGAACTGCGTCGGCACGCCCCGCGCGGCCAGGTGCCGTTCCAGCAGCCGGGCCATCCCCACGTACTGCGTGAACACCAGGACACCGGCCTGCTCGGCGAGGGCCGTGTCGAGGAGTTCGTCCAGCAGTTCCAGCTTTCCCGACCGCCCCGCGACCACCGGCCGTTCCTCCTTGAGGAACTGCGCCGGGTGGTTGCAGATCTGCTTCAGTCCGGTCAGCAGTTTCACGATCAGTCCGCGCCGCGCCATGCTGCCGGCGCCGGCGATCTCGGCCATCGCCTCGCGCACCACGGCCTCGTACAGCGCCGTCTGCTCCCGGGTGAGCGACACGGCGTGGTCGGTCTCCGTCTTGGGCGGCAGCTCGGGTGCGATCCCGGGGTCCGACTTGCGGCGGCGCAGCAGGAACGGCCGTACCAGACGGGCCAGCCGGTCCGCCGCGGCCGGGTCCTGCCCGCCCTCGACGGCGTCCGCGTACCGCCGCCGGAAGGTGCCGAGCCGGCCCAGCAGTCCGGGAGTCGTCCAGTCGAGGATCGCCCACAGTTCCGACAGGTTGTTCTCCACCGGCGTGCCGGTGAGCGCCACGCGCGCGCGTGCGCCGATGGAACGCAGCCGGCGGGCCGTCGAGGAGTACGGGTTCTTCACGTGCTGGGCCTCGTCGGCGACGACCATGCCCCAGGGGACCCCGGCGAGCCGGGAGGCGTCCAGCCGCATGGTGCCGTACGTGGTGAGCACCACCTCGCCGTCGGCCACGTCGTCCAGCGCCCGCCGCGCGCCGTGGAAGCGGCGCACCGGGGTGCCGGGCGCGAACCGCTCGATCTCCCGCTGCCAGTTGCCCATCAGGGAGGTCGGACAGATTACGAGAGTGGGGCCTGCGGACTCCGGATCGGTCTGGCGGTGCAGGTGCAGGGCGATCAGGGTGACGGTCTTGCCGAGCCCCATGTCGTCGGCGAGGCAGCAGCCCAGGCCCAGTGAGGTCGTCCGGGCCAGCCAGCTCAGGCCGCGCCGCTGGTAGTCCCGCAGCGTGGCGGCGAGCGCGGCGGGCTGCTCGACGGGCTCCTGCGCCTCGGGGTCCGCGAGCCGGTCCCGCAGTGCCGCCAGCCACCCGGTGGGCCGGACCTCGATCCGGCCGCCGTCGACCTCCACGGAGCCCGTCAGGGCCGCGCCGAGCGCGTCGACCGGCGTGATCCTGCGGTCCTGGCGCGCACGGGCCCGGGCCAGTTCCCGCGGGTCGACCAGGACCCACTGGTCGCGCAGTCGTACGAGGGGGCGGTTCGCCTCGGTCAGCCGGTCCAGTTCCTCGCGCGTGAGCCGCCGGTCGCCCAGGGCGAACCACCAGTCGAAGGCGAGCAGCGCGTCGGCGGACAGGAGCGACGGTCCGTCCGCGGACCCGGCCCTCCCGGGACCCGGTCCGTCGTCGACGGGACCGACCTCCGCGCGGGTGGTGAGTTCGCGGACCAGTTCCCTGGGCCAGTGCACGTCGACGCCCGCACCGGCGAGTGCCCGGCCTCCGGCGCCGAGGAGTTCGGCGATTTCCTCTTCCGCGAGGTCCACCGCGTCCGGCACGGTGGCCGACAGCAGGGGGGTGAGCGGCGCCCAGGCCCGCGCCGCGCGGCGGAGCGCGAGCAGGGCGTTTATCCGCGCGCGGGAGTCGAAGGCCGCGTCACGGGTCCCGGCCCACACCTCGCCGGCGTCCGCGACGAGCGCGGGGTCGTTCACGCCGTGCATCTGGAGGACGGCCCGGAACGACACGTCCGCGGTGCCGGCCGCGTCCGTGAGCCCGCGCACCTCGAGCCGCAGCGACAGCCGTACGCCGGCGTCGTGGCCGGCGGCGATGTCGGCGGCCCAGGTCCGCAGTCCGGGCAGCCGTTGCGGTTCCGGTACCGCGAAGGCGGCGGTGCCGGTCGCGAGGCGGGCGGCGGGGGAGCGGGGGAGGGTGTCGGCGACCGCGTCGAGGAAGGCGCGCAGCAGCCGTTCGGGGTCGGGCAGCCGAGGCGGCACGGTGCCGTCCAGCGGCGTCGCGTGCGCCTCCGGCGGCATCGCGGCGGCGAGCCGGCGGATCGCCTCGACGTCCTCCGCGTCCAGTGGGCCGACGCGCCAGGCGTCGTGGTCGGCAGGGGAGAGGCCGGGCAGCAGCAGACCGCGCGCCACCATGTGCAGGGCGTGCACGGCGGCGGCGCCCCAGAACCGGGTGGCCCGGTGCCCGGCACCACCGGCACGCGCACGCGTGAGGAACGGGAGCGCGTCGCGCACCGGCAGCACGGTGGCGGGCACACGCACCGCCTCGATCCCGTCGTCGCCGGGCACCACGACGGTCAGGTCCTCGGCCGACGCCGCGTCGGCGTCCACGGCCGGCGGAGGCGAGCCGTCGGGCCGCCAGAACGCGATCCGGCCGGTGCGGGCGGGGTCACCGGGTACGAATACGGCCGGGCAGTCGGCCGGCCCGGAGGACGCGGAGTGTGCGGAGGAGGGCGCCGGGTGAGTCGTCTGCGCAGTGATGACAGGGGTCCTCAAACTTGACTAGTGAAGCCGGAGTCGCCGAGGGTACAGCACGAGTGGCGTCGGCCGGGTGTGCCCGAGCTGTGAGACGGGTCACCATGAAGGCGCGTCGGGGCCTCTCGTCCGGGGCCTCCCGCCCGGGGCCCGACGGGTTCTCGAAGACCTTAGGGGCGCACCTCAGGGACGTCTCAGGGGCGCGGTGCGGAACCGTCGCGGGCGCGGGCCCGTTCTCACGGCAGAGAGCGGCAGTGGCCGCGAAGGAGGCGACACTCATGTCGAAGAACGCCAAGATCGCCGCGGGGGGCGTGGCGGCCGGACTGATCCTGTTCATCCTGCTGCCCTGGTGGGCCGCCCTTCTGATAATCCTGGGAGTCCCGGCCGCCGCGTACCTCGCCCTGGACCCCGCACAGCGGCGCAGGTTGCGCCGCGTCTCGCGCAAGGAGCTGGGCCGCTGAGGCGCCACGGCGTCATCGCCTCACCGGAGCTCGGCACGCAGGAGTTGACCACGTCGTCGCCCGCGGGCCTGCTGACCGTGCCGCGTGTACTTCAGAGCGGCCGTACGGCCATCCGGTCGAGCGCTTCGAGCAGGCCCGGCAGCTGCGGGCCCCGGCCCACCGGCAGGACCTCGCCGGGTTCGTCGTCGAGCAGGACGAACGCGATGTCGTCCGTCCGGGCCACCAGCGACCAGCCGGGGCCGTCGGCACGCAGGGTGCGCGCGCCGCCCGGGGCGAAGGACGAGCGGACCCGGCCGAGCGGCGGTGGTGAGTCGACGTACGCGCGTGCCTCCGCCAGTACCCGTCGAAGCCCGCTGTGCCCCGGCTGCCCGTCCGTCCGGTCGCCCGCTTCCTCCGTCCGGCCCTCCTCCGTCCGGCCTTCCCCCGCGCCGTCGGCCGCCCGGACCGAGCCGCCCGGTGCCGGGAACGCCGCGTCGTCGACCCGCTCCCGCCAGACCGCCCACTGCAGCGCGATCTCGTCGGCACCCAGCCGGCGCTGGGCCGGTCCCCAGGCCTGGGTGTCCGGTGGGGTCAGCAAAGGCCCGGCCCCGGCGTCCGGGCCGGGATCGTGCGGCGCGGGCACGTGCGGCGCCGCCACGGCCACCGCGAGGGGCCAGCCGGGCAGCGCGGCGACGACCGTGCCCTCGTCCGGCGACAGATCGTGCTCCATCCCGCAGTCCCAGGAGGCGATCGCGACGGCGACCAGCGAGACGTCGTCGACGACGACGGTCCACCGGGCGCCCCCGCCGTCCTGACCGAGCACCAGCCCGTACCCGTCGGCAAGGGGTGGAAGGCCGAGCGCCGCGCACGCCTCCGGGTAGTCGTCGCCCAGTACGCTCGGGAACTTCGCCGGCGTCAGCAGCGCCGCCGTGAGCACATAGAGCGCCTCGTCCGCGGCGGCGACGGCTTCCTCGTCCGTCCCGGCCATCCCAGCCTCCCCATCGGTTCGTCCACCGGCGCGCACCCTATGCCGACGCCGAGTCGCTTGTCACGACCCCCGTGGCCATGCCCGGAGCTGCAGGTTTCCGGCCCGACGGGACGAATCGACCACGCCCCGGCGAGTGGTTCGGACGGCCGGAAGACCCGGCGGCGCCCGCGCGACCGTCCCCGAGGCTCGCCCCGCTCCCGCGCGAGCGCGGTCACGGCCCGGCACGCCGGCTCGTCCATCTCGAACGACAGCGCCTCCGGCGACACCCGGGCGGCCGCCTCGCCGATCCGGTCCTGACCGTCCTCCGCGCGGGCCGAGACGTATGCCGTGGCGGCCTCGAACAGATCGTGCGGACGTTCCTCCCGCCCGGCCCGCTCCTCCGCGCGCCGACCGCCGGTCACTCCGCTCCCGGTCCCCGAATCCGTCCCCGCATGTGGTCCGCCCTTTCCCCCGGCGAAGTTGTCGTCGCCGACCGTTCGCCTACGGCCACTCAGAGTAAGGTTGCGGTCTCGACGGCAGAAGGGGGCAGCACGGTGCGACGCTTCGAACGGCTGGAACGGATCCGGCGGATGGACCCCTACCGGGAGGCCACGGAAATCTACCGGCTCAGCGTGGCGTACGAGTTTCCCTGGGACTTCACCCGGGCCCTGGAACTGGCCCTCTACCGCACCTACGCCGTTCCCCGGATCGGCCGCCTGCTCGCCGAGACCGCGGAGCTCACCGACCGGACCCAGAAGCGCTACGACGACACCTCCCTCCTCCTGGACGCCGTTGTCGAGCACGGATTCGGCAGTGTCCGGGGCAGGACCGCGATCCGCCGCATCAACCGGATGCACCGCGCCTACGACATCCCCGACGACGACATGCGGTACGTCCTGTGCACGTTCGTGGTGATGCCCAAGCGGTGGATCGACTCCTACGGATGGCGCAGGCTGTCGCGGCACGAGATCGTCGCCGGCGTCGTCCACCACCAGACGCTGGGACGGTGCATGGGCATCAAGGACATCCCCGGGTCCTACGAGGAGTTCGAAAGCTGCCTGGACGCCTACGAAGAGGCCCACTTCGGCTGGGACGAGGGCGCGCGGCGGGTCTCGGACGCCACGCTCGACCTCATGACCTCCTGGTATCCGCGCCCGCTCGCCCCCGTACTGCGCACCGCCACGCTCGCGCTGCTCGACGAACCCCTTCTGCGCGCCTTCCGCTACACCCCGCCGAGCGCGGCCACCCGCGCGTGGGTGCGCCGCGCGCTACGGCTGCGGGGCCGCGCCGTTCGACTGCTGCCGCCGCGGCGCGCCCCGCACTTCGCCTGGCAGAACCGGGAGATCAAGAGCTACCCGAACGGCTACCGGTTGGCCGACCTGGGCACCAACCCCGTGCCGGGACTGCGGGGTTGCCCGGTGCGGCACCCGGACTGAGCGCCCGGCCGCGTGGCCGGGCGCTCAGTCCGCACGGACGGCCAACGCCAGGAAGCGCGCGTCCTCGTCGGCGTACGACGTCATGCGCCACCCCGAACGGGACAGCAGCGCGCGGAGATTCGGCTCCGCGCGGAGGTCGTCCGGGGTGAGCGTGCGGCCCTGCCGGGCGGCGAGCGCCGCCCGGCCGATCGGATGGAACAGCGCGAGCACACCACCCGGCCGCACCACCCGCGCGATCTCCCGGAGGTTGCCGGCCGGATCGGGCAGGTGGGCGATCAGACCCGCCGCGAACACGGCGTCCAGCGTGGACGGGCGCAGCGGCAGCGCGGTGACGTCGGTCAGCAGCAGCGCCCCGTCGCGGTCCCGTCCGGCCCGTGCCGCCTCCCGCAGCATGGCCGGCGTCAGGTCCGCCCCGAGCACCACGCCCGAGGGCCCCACGGCCGCACGCAGCGGAGGCAGGGCGCGCCCGGTGCCGCAGCCCGCGTCGAGCACCCGGTCCCCCTCGCGCAGCCCGAGTTCGGCGACCGCGGCGGCATAGACCGGACCGTCGTCGGGGAAGCGGCGGTCCCAGTCGCCGGCACGCGCGGTGAAGAACTCCTGGACGTGTGTGTGGTCGTCGCTCATGTCCGCATGATCCCCCACCGGAAAGGGAAGACGCCCTTGTGCGCGCGTGCGAGCGTGACGCGGTCCTCCACCGCATCGCCGCGTCACAATTCAGCCGTCTCCGAAACGTGCCCCTCGGCGCACCCGCTTCTCCCGGCCTCCCGGCCCACGGCACACCCGTGCCCCCCGCCGACCGCGGCCGGCACTCCAGCCGGCACTCCGGAGAGAAGTGATCGATGCTCCCCGAACACTCCGGCGCTCCGGCCACGGGACGGCCGCGCCGCCGCTGAAGACGCCGGTCGCGGGCGGATTCGGCGCGGGCGGGACCACCCTGGTGGGCGCGGCGGCCCTCGCGGGCACCCGGCGCCCGGAGGGCCGCTTCCCCGCCGTGGACCACTTCGAGCACCGGCGGATCCCGTTCGTCGTCGCGGTCGACCGCTTCGCGGGAACCCGGCGCCACGACACGGGGCCGGACTCCCGCGCGCTCGGCCCGGACGGCAAAACGCCCGTCGTGCCGTGCGACGTACGCGGGCGCGGCCCGGGGAAGGAGGTGCTGGTCAGGCTACGTCGAGTACGCCGGAGACGCGCACACCGCCCGGCTGCCCGACCCGGCGGGACGACTGCGGAATCCGGCTCGCGCCACTGTTCCTCGGTCATCTTCCGCCCCTTGGCTCCCGTCCTCCTTGCCCGGCGCCCGGTCGTGGGGAAGGCTGGCGCGAGGGCCCTCCCGCCAGGAGGGAACGGCACACGGGGAAGACCACGGGGAAGACCAGGGGGAGACACACGACATGACGCAGAACCAGGGACTCGGCTGGCTGCTGGACGACCTGACCCAACGCGTCGAACACGTACGGCACGCGCTGGTCCTGTCCAACGACGGGCTGGTGACGGGCGCGAGCACGGGGCTGCGACGCGAGGACGCGGAACACCTCGCCGCCGTCTCGTCCGGACTGCACAGCCTCGCCAAGGGTTCGGGCCGGCACTTCGGCGCGGGCGGGGTACGTCAGACGATGATCGAGTTCGACGACGCGGTGCTCTTCGTCACCGCGGCGGGCACCGGCAGCTGCCTGTGCGTGCTCAGCGGGGCGGAGGCCGACATCGGCCAGATCGCGTACGAGATGACCTTGCTGGTCAACCGGGTCGGCGAGCACCTGGACGTGGACGCCCGCCAGTCGGAACCCGGCACAGACGCCTGACCTGCGAGTTCGTCCTCCACTGCGGAGTTATCCACAGGGTCGCCACGGAGAGTGAAAGAGCGGCTACGGTTTTTCCGAGCGGGCGCACCCGGCGCCGGCCGCCCACACTCCACGGGGGAGGACGAACATGCCCGGACAGCACACCGGCGCGCATGACACCACCATCACCGCCGAGCGGACCACGACGGCACGGGAGGCTTGGGTCGGCCCGGGCCGTGCGGCACGCGAACTGGGTCTCAAGGGAACCGAGTTCGACCTCGCCGTGCAGCTCGGGCGGATCCGTGCGCTCCCCGACGGCGGCGGAGGGGGCCTGCGGGTCGACCGGGCCGAGATCGAGCGGCTCCGCGCCGGACCCGGGTTCCCGGAAGCCCTGCGTCGGAGCGTGCGGGCCGTGGGAACCACGGAGGGCGCCGCCCTCATCGACGTGACGAAGACCCGTTTCACCCGCCTCGCGAGGCTGGGACTGCTGGTGCCCGTGAAGTTCTCCCTGAACCGCTACCGCGCCGTGGTCTGGCTCTACCTGGCCGAGGAACTGCGGCTGTTCGCGGCCGACGACAGGAACACACCCCTGCTGACGGGGCGCATGCCCGAAAGTCTCAGAAGCCTGCTCGACACCGGCATCGACCTGCGCCCGCGGAACTGGCGCACCCGGCAGCTGGGCTTCATGCTCCGCCGGGTCGACGACCCCTGGGAGCGCGCCGGGGCCGTGGCGTCGCTGCTCGCCCCGCCGCACGTGGCGGAGGCGGTCCCGGACGCCCACGACCGCTCCCACCTCAACCGGTTCCGCCGGCGGCCGGCGTTCCCCGGCGCGCCCGGCTCACCGGCCGCGGAACTGGCGGAAGAGCTCATGACCGCCCGGGACCCGGACGAGGTCGCCTGGCTGCAGGCCGACCTGACCCGGCTGGCGGAGGAGGCGCGGGCACACCGGACGGCGCCCCGTCCCGCTCCCCGCCGCCCCGGACCGGCCCGGCGGACGGGGGAGGCCGCGGAGCCGGTACGCGGAACGTCCCGCGGACTGCTGGGCCGGTGGTGGCGCGGGAACCGGTGACCTACAGGGCCCGGAACAGCCCCTCCTGGACGACGGACACCAGCATCCGTCCCTCCAGATCGTAGATCCGGCCGCGGGCCAGGCCCCGCCCGCCCGTGGCGATCGGCGACTCCTGGTCGTACAGGAACCACTCGTCGGCGCGGAACGGACGGTGGAACCACATCGCGTGGTCCAGCGACGCCATGTCGAAGCCGCGCGGCCCCCACAGCGGCTCCACCGGGATCCGCACGGCGTCCAGGAGGGTCATGTCACTGGCGTACGTCAGGGCACAGGTGTGTACCAGCGGATCGTCGCCGAGCGGGCCGACCGCGCGCATCCACACCGCGCTGCGCGGCTCGGCGTCCTTGACGTCGTCGGCGTCCCAGCGCAGCCGGTCCACATAGCGGATGTCGAAGGGCTGGCGGCGCGCCATCCGCTCCAACTGCTCCGGCAGCGCGCCCAGATGCCCACGGATCTCATCGGTGACCGTCGGCAGCGACTCGGGGTCCGGGACCTCGCGGGCCGGCGGCAGCTGGTGCTCGAAACTCCCCTGTTCAGGCTTGTGGAAGGAGGCGGTCAGATTGAAGATCGTGCGGCCCTGCTGCACCGCGGTGACCCGGCGGGTCGTGAACGACCGGCCGTCCCGCACCCGTTCGACCTGGTACACGATCGGCACCCCGGGTCTGCCCGGACGCAGGAAGTACGCGTGCAGGGAGTGCACGGGACGGTCGCCCTCCGTGGTGCGGCCGGCGGCGACCAGGGCCTGGCCGGCCACTTGGCCGCCGAAGACCCGCTGGAGGGACTCCTGCGGGCTGCGGCCACGGAATATGTTGACCTCGATCTGCTCCAGGTCGAGCAGGGCGACGAGGCTCTCGGCCGGATTCGTCATGGGTGGGGTTCTCCTGTGCTCACAGCTGGCCGACATCGGTGACGCGGACGACCGCGCGGCCCTCCGCGTCGGAGGCGGTGAGGTCGACCTCGGCGCTGATGCCCCAGTCGTGGTCGCCGGCGGGGTCGTCGAAGATCTGCCGGACCCGCCACAGCCCGTTCTGCGGCTGCTCCTCGATCAGCAGCAGCTTCGGCCCGCGGGCGTCGGGACCGGTGCCGAGCTCCTCGTGCTCGTCCCAGTACTTGTCCATCGCCTCGCCCCAGGCGTCCGCGTCCCAGCCGCCCTCGGCGTCCAGCTCGCCCAGCTCGTCCACCTGGTCGAGGGCTGCGAGCTCGACCCGGCGGAACATCGCGTTGCGGACCAGGACGCGGAAGGCGCGTGCGTTGGCGGTGACCGGCTTGACCTGGTCGGCTCTCTCCTGCGCCTCCTCGGCGGTCATCTCCTCCGGATTGGCCAGCTGCTCCCACTCGTCCAGCAGGCTGGAGTCGACCTGGCGCACCGTCTCGCCCAGCCAGGCGATCAGATCCTCCAGGTCCTCCGACTTCAGGTCGTCGGGGACGGTGTGCTCCAGCGCCTTGTAGGCGCTCGCGAGGTAGCGCAGCACGATGCCCTCGGTGCGGGCCAGCTCGTAGTGGGACACCAGCTCGGTGAACGACAGCGCCCGCTCGTACATGTCCCGGATCACGGACTTCGGCGACAGCGGATGGTCACCGACCCAGGGGTGGCTCTTGCGGTAGGTGTTGTACGCGTGGAAGAGCAGCTCCTCCAGCGGCTTCGGGTAGGTGATGTCCTGGAGGCGCTCCATGCGCTCCTCGTACTCCACCCCGTCGGCCTTCATCGCGGCGACCGCCTCGCCGCGCGCCTTGTTCTGCTGGGCGGCGAGGATCTGGCGCGGATCGTCCAGCGTGGACTCCACCACGGACACCATGTCCAGCGCGTACGACGGCGATTCGGGATCCAGCAGTTCGAACGCGGCCAGTGCGAACGTGGACAGTGGCTGGTTCAGCGCGAAGTCCTGCTGCAGGTCCACGGTGAGGCGGACGATCCGGCCCTCGGCGTCCGGCCGGTCGAGCTTCTCGACGATGCCGCCGTCCAGCAGCGAGCGGTAGATGGCGATCGCCCGCCGGATGTGCCGCAGCTGCTGCCTGCGCGGCTCGTGGTTGTCCTCCAGCAGCCGCCGCATCGCCTCGAAGGCGTTGCCGGGCCGGGCGATCACCGACAGCAGCATGGTGTGCGTGACCCGGAAGCGGGAGGTCAGCGGCTCCGGCTCGGAGTCGATGAGCTTCTCGAAGGTCTGCTCGCTCCAGGCGACGAAGCCCTCGGGTGCCTTCTTGCGCACGACCTTGCGGCGCTTCTTCGGGTCGTCGCCCGCCTTCGCCAGCGCCTTCTCGTTCTCGACGACGTGCTCGGGGGCCTGGGCCACCACGAAGCCCTCGGTGTCGAAGCCGGCACGCCCGGCGCGGCCCGCGATCTGGTGGAACTCCCGGGCCCGCAGCGTGCGCACGCGGGTGCCGTCGTACTTGGTCAGGGCCGTGAACAGCACCGTGCGGATGGGGACGTTGACGCCCACCCCGAGCGTGTCCGTGCCGCAGATGACCTTCAGCAGACCGGCCTGTGCGAGCTTCTCCACCAGCCGCCGGTACTTGGGCAGCATGCCGGCGTGGTGCACGCCGATGCCGTGCCGGACGTAGCGGGACAGATTGCGGCCGAACTTGGTGGTGAAGCGGAAGTTGCCGATCAGCTCGGCGATCCTGTCCTTCTCCTCGCGCGTGCACATGTTGATGCTCATCAGCGCCTGTGCCCGCTCCACCGCCTGCGCCTGCGTGAAGTGCACGATGTAGACCGGCGCCTGCCGGGCCTCGAGCAGGTCGGTGAGCGTCTCGGTGAGAGGCGTGTACCGGTACTCGTAGGACAGCGGCACGGGCCGGGTCGCCGAGCGGACCACGGCGGTGGGGCGGCCGGTGCGGCGGGTGAGGTCCTTCTCGAAGAAGGAGACGTCGCCGAGCGTCGCCGACATCAGCACGAACTGCGCCTGCGGCAGCTCCAGCAGAGGGATCTGCCAGGCCCAGCCGCGGTCCCCCTCCGCGTAGAAGTGGAACTCGTCCATCACGACCTGGCCCACGTCGGCGTCCTTGCCGTCGCGCAGCGCGATCGACGCCAGCACCTCGGCGGTGCAGCAGATCACCGGGGCGTCGGCGTTGACGGACGCGTCGCCGGTGAGCATGCCGACGTTCTCCGTGCCGAAGATCTTGCACAGCTCGAAGAACTTCTCCGACACCAGCGCCTTGATGGGCGCCGTGTAGAAGGTGACCTCGTCGCGCGCCAGGGCGGCGAAGTGGGCGCCCGCCGCGATCATGCTCTTGCCGGAGCCCGTGGGCGTCGACACGATCACGTTCGCCCCGGAGACCACCTCGATCAGCGCCTCCTCCTGGTGCGGGTAGAGCGTGAGACCGCGCTCCTGGGCCCACGACTCGAAGGCTTCGTAGAGGGCGTCGGGGTCGGCGGTCGGCGGCAGCTGATCGATGAGGGTCACGCCCCCATCTTGCCTGCCCACCCGGCCGATGGGGGAATCGGCTGCGGGCGCGAAGATCGCGAACGCTACGCTGTGTCGCCGGCGGGGCGTCAACGCACCGGGCCGACCGGCCGGTGGCGAACGAGGAATGGGGCGGGCAACGGCGATGATGGGACCAGCACACTCACTGTCGGGCGCCGCGGCCTGGCTCGGGGTCGGCGCGGCGACGGCCGCCGCCGGACACCCCATGCCCTGGCCGGTGCTCCTGGCCGGCGCCCTGATCTGCGCCGGCGCCGCGCTCGCCCCCGACCTGGACCACAAGGCGGCCACCATCTCACGGGCCTTCGGCCCCGTGTCCCGCTGGCTGTGCGAGATCGTCGACAAGCTGTCCTACGCCGTCTACAAGGCCACCAAGAAGCAGGGCGACCCGCGCCGCTCCGGCGGGCACCGCACGCTCACGCACACCTGGCTGTGGGCCGTCCTGATCGGTGCCGGCACCGCGGTCCTGGCGATCACGGGCGGCCGCTGGGCGGTGCTGGGCATCCTCTTCGTGCACATGGTGCTGGCCATCGAGGGCCTGCTGTGGCGGGCGACGCGCGGCTCCAGCAGCGACGTCCTGGTGTGGCTGCTGGCCGCGGCCTGTGCCTGGATCATCGCGGGCGTCCTGGACCAGCCGGGCCACGGCTCCGACTGGCTGTTCACCGAGCCGGGCCAGGAGTACCTGTGGCTGGGGCTGCCGGTCGTGCTGGGCGCGCTGGTGCACGACATCGGGGACGCGCTGACCGTCTCCGGCTGCCCGATCCTGTGGCCGATACCGGTGGGCCGCAAGCGCTGGTACCCGATCGGCCCGCCGAAGGCGATGCGGTTCCGGGCGGGCAGCTGGGTGGAGCTGAAGGTGCTGATGCCCGTGTTCATGCTGCTGGGCGGAGTGGGCTGCGCGGCGGCGCTCAACGTGATCTGAGGGGCGCGCCCGTCCGGGGCTCAGCCGGAGCCCTCACCGCCGTACCGGCGCTCGAAGCGGGCGACGCGGCCCTCCGTGTCCACGGTCCGGGCCTTGCCCGTGTAGAACGGGTGGCTCTCCGAGGAGATCTCCACCTCCACCACCGGGTAGGTCTCGCCGTCGTCCCACTCGATGGTCCGGTCGCTGGTCGCGGTGGACCGGGTGAGGAAGGCGTAACCGGCGGCACGGTCACGGAAGACGACCGGGTGGTAGTCGGGGTGCTTGTCCTGCTGCATGGATGCTCCTCGGGGTCAGCCCGGCAGATTGTCCTCGTCGACGACGTGCATCGCGGCCTCCTCGGCGGTGGCGGCCGCGCCGTCGATGCCGACGTCCATGGCGACCAGGGCCTCCTCCTCGTCCTCGTGCGCCCCTTCGTCGGGGGCCACGAGCCGGCCGGAGCGTGCGGCGCCCACCTCGTTGTCCAGGAGTTCCCCGTCGGTGTCCTGGGAATCACCCAGGCCGTCGCCGTCGCCGTCGGGTGCGGGGGAGTCGGGCTGCTCCTCGGCGAGCCGCTGCTCCAGGGTCTCGCCCCGGTGGCGTTCCCCGGCCGTCACGCCGGTGTGCTCCACCGCCCAGGGACGTTCCGGCGGGGACCAGCCGCGGTCGAGGGGATCGTCGACGCCGTCGTACTCGAGGGTGTCCTCCGCGTCGAGCAGCCCGGTGTCCTCCCTCTGCTCCGAACCGTCGGGCTGGTAGACGTCGTCTCCCCATCCGTCGGCGCTGTTCACAGGTACCTCCAGGGGGTGAGGACGGGCCCCTTCTCACCGCGGACCGCGGCGGGTCGCCGTTGCACGGGGCGCCGGCGCCGTCCGTGCCCGGTCCGCCGGGCCCCGGGCTCCCCCGAGCCGGTGCCTGATTCCAGCCTTCCACCGGAGTTCCCCACCGCGCAACGGCACACCACCGGCGTGCGGCGCGCCCGGCGGTCCCGTCACTGCCCCGGCACGCGTCCCGGAACCGCCCCCGAGCCCGCGGACCCGCACGGGCACGGTCGCCGGTGGGGCCGCGTTCCCCGGCCCCATTGGTGCCGCACGCCCCGAGCGGACGGCCGATCGCCGGCACGGCCCCGCGCCACTGGCCAGGGCAGCGGGATCACGGGCCGGCCCGGGGTCACCGCGGCAGATCCGGGGGGACCTCGTCCGCGGGCCCGCTCCCGCCGGGGCGGTGCGGGTTCAGCCGTGCCAGGAGCGCCACAGGGCCGCGTACGCTCCGTCCGCCGCGACCAGGTCGTCGTGGCTGCCCAGTTCGCTGATGCGGCCGTCCTCCACGACGGCGATGACGTCCGCGTCGTGCGCGGTGTGCAGGCGGTGGGCGATGGCGATGACGGTCCTGCCGTCCAGGACACGGGCCAGGGAGCGCTCCAGGTGCCGTGCCGCGCGCGGGTCGAGCAGCGAGGTCGCCTCGTCCAGGACCAGCGTGTGCGGGTCGGCCAGCACCAGCCGGGCCAGCGCGATCTGCTGGGCCTGGGCCGGGGTGAGCGCGAACCCGCCGGAGCCGACCTCGGTGTCCAGGCCCTCGTCCAGCGCACGGGCCCAGCCGTCCGCGTCGACCGCCCCGAGCGCCGCCCACAGTTCGGCGTCCTCCGCGTTCGTCCTGGCGAGCCGCAGATTGTCGCGCAGGGAGCCCACGAAGACGTGGTGCTCCTGGTTGACCAGGGCCACGTGCTCCCGGACCCGTTCCGCGGTCATCCGCGACAGCTCGGCGTCGCCCAGGGTGACCCGCCCGTCCCGGGGCGCGTAGATCCCGGCGAGCAGACGGCCCAGGGTGGACTTGCCCGCGCCCGAGGGACCGACCAGTGCCAGCCTGGTCCCGGGGGCGACCTCGAGGGACACCTCGCGCAGCACGTCGACGCCCTCCCGGTAGCCGAAGTGCACCCGGTCCGCGTGCACCCGGCGCCCGTCGGGGGCGAGCGCGGCGTCACCGGCGTCGGGCTCGATGTCCCGGACCCCGACCAGCCGGGCCAGCGACACCTGCGCCACCTGCAGCTCGTCGTACCAGCGCAGGATCAGCCCCACCGGGTCGACGAGCATCTGCGCGATCAGCGCGCCCGTGGTGAGCTGGCCGACGCCGATCCAGCCCTGCAGGACGAACACCCCGCCGATCATCAGCACCGAGCCGAGCACGGTGACGTGGGTGACGTTGACGACGGGGAAGAGCACCGACCGCAGCCAGAGGGTGTAGCGCTCCCAGGCCGTCCACTCCGCGACCCGCTGGTCCGACAGCGCCACGCGGCGCGCGCCGAGGCGGTGCGCCTCCACGGTCCGCCCCGCGTCCACGGTCTCGGTGAGCGCGGCGGCCACGGCCGCGTACCCGGCGGCCTCCGAACGGTAGGCGGCCGGCGCCCGCCGGAAGTACCAGCGGCAGCCGATCACCAGCAGCGGTACGGCGAGCAGCACGGCCGGCGCCAGCTCGGGCGCCGTGACGACCAGTCCGCCCAGCAGCAGCGCCGCCCACACCACGCCGATGGCCAGCTGGGGCACGGCCTCGCGCATGGCGTTGCCGAGCCGGTCGATGTCGGTCGTGATCCGCGACAGCAGGTCACCCGTGCCCGCCCGTTCCAGCACCCCCGGTGGCAGCCCGACCGACCGCACCAGGAAGTCCTCCCGCAGATCGGCCAGCATCCGCTCGCCGAGCATCGCCCCGCGCAGCCGTACCTGCCGGACGAACACCGCCTGGAGGGCCAGCGCGAGCACGAACAGCGTGACCGTGAGCCCCAGGTGCAGTTCCCGCTCCCGGTCCGAGGCCCGCTCCACCAGTCCGCCCAGCAGATACGGGCCCACCATCGAGGCGAGCACGGCGACCGTGTTCACCGTGATCAGCAGCACGAAGGCCCGGCGGTGCCTGCGCAGCAGCTCGCCCACGTAGGCGCGGACGGTCGCGGGCGCCCCCACGGGCAGCGTGGCGGCCGTGGTCGGGGCCGCCGGGTCGTAGGCCGGTGGCGCCACGCCGATCATGCTGTCTCCTCGATCTCTTCCAGCTGTTCCAGTCGGTGCAGGACCTCGTCCTCGCCCAGTACCTCGGCCGGCGCGGCCTCGTCCTCGCGCGTCACCACGGCCCGGTACCGGGGCTCGGTGCGCACCAGTTCGCGGTGTTCGCCGGTCGCCGCGACGGTGTCGCCGTGCAGGAACACCACCCGGTCGGCGCGGTCCAGCAACAGCGGGGACGAGGTGAACACCACGGTGGTGCGCCGCGCCCGCAGGTCACGCACGCCCTGGGCGACGCGGGCCTCGGTGTGCGAGTCGACGGCCGAGGTCGGCTCGTCCAGGACGAGCACCTCCGGGTCCGTGACCAGCGACCGGGCCAGCGCGAGCCGCTGGCGCTGCCCGCCGGACAGGGACCGCCCGCGCTCGGTGATCCGCGCGTCCATCGGGTCCGCGGTGTCCACCGAGCCCTGCACCAGCGCCGCCAGCACGTCCCCGCACTGTGCCGCGTCCAGTGCGTCGCGCGGGTCGACCGCACCGGACGCCGGCACGTCGAGCAGTTCGCGCAGGGTGCCGGAGAGCAGTACCGGATCCTTGTCCTGCACGAGGACGGCCCGGCGGGCGGAGTCCAGCGGCAGCTCGTCCAGCGGCACGCCTCCGAGCAGCACCGAGGTGCCCTGCTCGGAGGCGTGTCCGCCGAGCCGTTCGGCCAGCCGTCCCGCCGCGTCCGGGTCCCCGCACACCACGGCGGTGAGCCGGCCCTCGGGGGCGAGCAGACCGGTCGCCGGGTCGTACAGGTCTCCGGACGGGTCCTCGGTGGCGCGCGATCCCGCGGTGTCCGTGGCCCGCTCCAGCGACAGCACCCGCGCGGCCCGTTTCGCCGAGGGGCGCGAGAAGGAGTACGCCATCGCGATCTCCTCGAAGTGCCGTAGCGGGTAGGTGAGCACCATGACCGAGCTGTAGACGGTGACCAGTTCGCCAACGGCGATCCGGCCCTCGTGGGCGAGACGGACGCCGTACCAGACCACCGTGATCAGCAGGATTCCCGGCAGCATCACCTGGATCGCGGAGATCAGGGCCCACATCCTGGCGCTGCGCACGGCGGCGTGGCGGACCTCCTGGGAGGCGCGGCGGTAGCGGTCGAGGAACAGTTCCTCGCCGCCGATGCCGCGCAGTACGCGCAGTCCGGCGACGGTGTCCGAGGCGAGTTCGGTGGCCCGGCCGGCCTTCTCGCGCTGGACGTCCGCCCGTCGGGTGGCGCGGGGCAGCAGCGGCAGCACCGCGATCGCCAGTACCGGCAGTCCCACGGCGACGACGATCCCCAGCGCCGGCTGGTAGACGACCAGGCCGACGCAGACCAGCACGACGGTGACCGCCGCCGCGGTGAACCGCGACAGGGCCTCCACGAACCACCCGATCTTCTCGACGTCACCGGTGGAGACCGCCACGACCTCCCCGGCGGCGACCCGCCGGGTCAGCGCGGAGCCCAGCGTCGCCGCCTTGCGGGCCAGCAGCTGTTGGACGCGGGCCGCCGCGGTGATCCAGTTGGTGACGGCGGCGCGGTGCAGGAAGGTGTCGCCGATCGCGTTGCCCGCGCAGGCCAGCGCCAGCAGGCCGCCGGCCAGCGCGAGCCGGCCGCCGGAGCGGTCGACCGCGGCCTGCACGGCGACGCCGACGCAGAACGGCAGCGAGGCCACGGAGGCGAAGTGCAGCAGGCCCCAGGCCAGCGACTTGAGCTGCCCGGACAGCTGGTTCCGGAAGAGCCACCACAGGAATCGGGGGCCCGAGCGGGCGTCGGGCACCCCCGGGTCGGGGAACGGAAGGTCTTGGATCTGCATGACGTCCCAGTGGCTCGGATCAGGGGGCGGCGGAAACGGGGGAGAAGGCGGCGGCGTGCGCAGTCCGAGGACGGCGGCAGCAAACCGTGACAGGTTGACCCCGTTACGTGCCGGGAGGCAAACGGTTTTCCCCACGACCGCACGGAACCGGCGACCCGGGCGGCCGGCACCGCCGTATCGTCACGTCACACGGGTCGCCCGGGCGCATCGCCGCACCGCGCGGGAACCGTCCCGTCGATCAGGGTGTCCAGCAACTCGCCCAGTGCCTCGCGCTGCGCCTCCCCCAGCGGGGCCAGGATCTCCTCCGCGGCGGACCGGCGCGCGGCGCGCAGCTCCCGCAGGGCCGCGCGCCCGTCGTCGGTGAGCTCGATCCGGATCACCCGCCGATTGGCCGGATCCGGCACCCGTCGCACCTTGCCGTTCGCCTCCAGTCCGTCGACCAGTGTGGTGACGGCGCGGGGGACCACCTCCAGCCGCTCTGCCAGATCGGCCATGCGGGGCGGTGAACCGTAGTGCGCGAGGGTGCGCAGCAACCGTGACTGGGCAGGGGTGATACCGAGTTCGCGCTCCTCCAGATGACGCTTCTGGATGCGGTGCACCCGGCGGGTGAGCCGAAGCAGTTGCTCGGCCAACAGGCCGTCGGGGTCGGGGGCGGTCATGCGGGAACGATATCAGGATGCCGCTCACTGTGAGCATAGGTAACAATGAACGTGTTCCGCTTGCTCCGGGGCGCCTCCCGGGCGTCCGACCTTGAGGAGACCATGCACCCCGACCACGAACCCGATTGGACGCCGCCTGCCGGCATCGAGGAGAAACCCCGGCAGGTGCGGCGCATCCTGAGGCTCTTCCGTCCCTACCGGGGCCGCCTCGCGATCGTCGGCCTGCTCGTCGGCGCCGCCTCACTGGTCTCGGTGGCCACCCCGTTCCTGCTGAAGGCGATCCTCGACGTCGCCATCCCCGAGGGCCGCACCGGACTGCTCAGCCTGCTCGCGCTCGGCATGATCCTCAGCGCCGTCCTCACCAGCGTCTTCGGCGTGCTGCAGACCCTGATCTCGACCACCGTCGGCCAGCGCGTGATGCACGACCTGCGCACCGCCGTCTACGGCCGGCTCCAGCGCATGTCGCTCGCCTTCTTCACCCGCACCCGCACCGGCGAGGTCCAGTCCCGCATCGCCAACGACATCGGCGGCATGCAGGCCACCGTGACCTCCACGGCGACCTCCCTGGTCTCCAACCTCACCAGCGTGGTCGCCACCGTCGTCGCGATGCTGGCGCTCGACTGGCGGCTGACCGTCGTGACGCTGGTCCTGCTCCCGGTGTTCGTCTGGATCAGCCGCCGCGTCGGCGACGAACGCAGGAGGATCACCACCCGGCGCCAGAAGCAGATGGCGGCGATGGCCGCCACGGTCACCGAGTCGCTCTCGGTCAGCGGTATCCTGCTCGGCCGCACCATGGGCCGCTCCGACTCGCTGACCGGCGCCTTCTCGGACGAGTCCGAGCGTCTGGTCGACCTGGAGATCCGGTCGAACATGGCCGGCCGCTGGCGCATGGCCGTCATCACGATCGTCATGTCGGCCATGCCGGCGATCATCTACTGGACGGCCGGCATCGCCCTGCGGACGGGTGGTCCCGAGGTCTCCATCGGCACCCTCGTCGCCTTCGTCTCGCTCCAGCAGGGCCTGTTCCGCCCGGCGGTGAGCCTGCTGTCCACCGGTGTCCAGATCCAGACGTCGCTCGCGCTCTTCCAGCGCATCTTCGAGTACCTCGACCTCCCGGTCGACATCACCGAGCGCGCGGACCCGGTCCACCTCGACCGGATCAAGGGCGAGGTCCGCTTCGAGGGCGTCACCTTCGGCTACGACGACAAGAGCGGCCCCGTCCTCGACGGCATCGACATCACCGTCCCCCCGGGCGGCAGCCTCGCCGTGGTCGGCCCGACCGGCGCCGGCAAGTCCACCCTCGGCCACCTCGTGCCGCGGCTGTACGACGTGACGGGCGGCCGGGTCACCCTCGACGGCGTCGACGTCCGCGACCTCGACTTCGACACGTTGGCCCGCGCGGTGGGCGTCGTCTCCCAGGAGACGTACCTCTTCCACGCCTCGGTCGCGGACAACCTGCGCTTCGCCAAGCCGGACGCCACCGACGAGGAGCTGCACGCGGCGGCGCGGGCCGCCCAGATCCACGACCACATCACCTCCCTGCCCGACGGGTACGACACGGTGGTCGGCGAGCGCGGCCACCGCTTCTCCGGTGGTGAGAAGCAGCGCCTGGCGATCGCCCGGACCATCCTGCGCGATCCGCCGGTCCTGGTGCTCGACGAGGCCACCAGCGCCCTGGACACCCGTACCGAGGCCGCCGTCCAGGAGGCCATCGACGCGCTGTCGGCCGACCGCACCACGGTCACCATCGCCCACCGGCTGTCCACCGTCCGGAGCGCCGACCAGATCATGGTCCTCGACTCCGGCCGCGCGGTCGAACGCGGTACGCACGAAGAGCTGCTGGAGCGCGGCGGGCGCTACGCGGCCCTCGTGCGCCGGGACGCCCGACTGGAGCCGACAAAATGAAGATATGCCGGGTTTGTCATGATGTGCGGGTTACCGTGCCCGCATGCAGACGAACACTCCGTCACGGAGCACGATCCGACTGACGCGCCGGGGCCGTCTCGCCCTCGCGGCGCTCGGGGCCGTCGTGGCCGGCACCGCCGTGGCGGTGCCGCTGCTGATCATGAACGGCGGCGACGACTCCCGCCCCACGACCCTGGTGGTCCCGGAGGGCTGGCGCGCGAGCCAGGTGTACGCCGCCGTCGACGAGGTCCTCGACCTGCCCGCCGGCAGTACGGAGAAGTCCCTTGCCAAGGCGGACCTGAAGCTGCCCGACGAGGCCGGGGGCAACCCGGAGGGCTACCTCTTCCCGGCGGCCTATCCGCTCCGGGAGAAGGCGACCCCGCAGAAGCTGCTGTCCCGCATGGTCGACACCGCCGACAAGAAGTTCAACGGAGCCCCGATCGCCGCCGGTGCGCAGCGCAACGCGATGAACGTCTACCAGGCGGTCACCGTCGCCAGCATCATCCAGGCGGAGGCGCCCACCAGGGCCGACATGGACAAGGTGGCCCGGGTGATCTTCAACCGGCTGGAGCGCGGGATGCCGCTCCAGATGGACTCCACCGTCGACTACGCCCTGAACCGCGGGGCACCGCGCACGACGGCCGCCGACACCGAGGTCGACAGCCCCTACAACTCCTACCGGCGCATGGGACTGCCCCCGACCCCGATCGGCAACCCCGGCGAGGACGCGGTGCGCGCCGCGATCAACCCGGCCCCGGGCGACTGGCTCTACTTCGTCACCGTCAGGCCGGGCGACACCCGCTTCACGGCCGACTACGCGGAACACCAGCGCAACGTCGCCGAGTCCGACGCCGAGCGGAAGAAGGCGACCGGGAAGGCGAGCGGGCAGGAGAGCAGGAAGGCGACCGGGAAGGCGAGCGCACCGTCCGAGAAGTGAGCGGCCGGCGTCCGGCCGTCACGCCGCGGCCCGCTCCTCCCGCTCCAGCAGCCGCCTGATGTCCCGTACCGCCGCGCGCCCCGCCCGGTTGGCGCCGACGGTGCTCGCCGAGGGGCCGTAACCGACCAGGTGGATCCGCGGGTCGGCGACCGACCGCGTCCCCTCGACCCGGATCCCGCCCCCCGGCTCCCGCAGCCGCAGCGGGGCGAGATGCCCGACGGCAGGCCGGAAGCCGGTCGCCCACAGGATGACGTCGGCCGCCACCCGCCGTCCGTCCCCCCATTCCACACCGTCGGGCGTGATCCGCTCGAACATGGGCTGCCGGTCGAGCACGCCGTCCGCCAGACCCCGGCGGACCGCGTCATTGAGCGGCAGCCCCGTCACCGAGACGACACTGCGCGGCGGCAGCCCCTGCCGCACCCGCTCCTCGACGAGCGCCACGGCCGCCCGGCCCGCCTCCTCGTCGAAGGGGCCCTCACGGAAGACCGGGGGCCGCCGGGTCACCCAGGTCGTGGCCGCCGCGTACGGTGCGATCTCCAGCAGGTGCTGGGTCCCCGACGCGCCGCCCCCCACCACGACCACCCGCTGCCCGGCGAACGCCTCGGGCCCCGGATACCGCGCCGTGTGCAACTGCCGCCCCCGGAAGGTCTCCTGGCCCGGAAAGCGGGGCCAGAACGGCCGGTCCCAGGTGCCGGTCGCGTTGATCAGCGCCCGCGCCGACCAGTCGCCGTCCGAGGTCTCCACCCGCAGCCGTCCGCCGGACCCCTCGCGCACCGCCCGTACGTCCACCGGGCGCCGTACCCGCAGGTCGAAGGTCCGCTCGTAGCGGTCGAAGTACTCGCCGATCACCTCGGAGGAGGCCCGCGCCGGATCGGCGCCTTCCAGCTCCATGCCGGGCAGCGCGTGCATCCCGTGCACCTTGCCGTACGTCAGCGACGGCCACCGGAACTGCCAGGCACCGCCGGGACCGGGGGAGTGGTCCAGCACCACGAAGCCGCGGTCCGGCTCGAACCCGGCCCGCCGCAGGTGATGGGCGCTCGACAGCCCGGCCTGCCCGGCGCCTACGACGACCACCTCGACCTCGCGTATGTCGTTCACGTTTCTACCAACCGTGCGGAGGTGGTGGATCTTCCCGTCGGCGCTCCCGCGGGAAGCCGGGCGCATGGGCCAGGATGGAGCCCATGTCCGATGCCTTCACCACCCGAGTCCTGACCATCACCACCGGCTCCCACGAGAGGGTCGCCGACATCACCGGCGACTGCGAAGCCTTCCTGCGGGAGACGGCGGCCGGCCGGGACGGCCTGCTGAACGTCTTCGTGCCGCACGCCACGGCCGGGATCGCCGTCATCGAGACCGGCGCCGGCAGCGACGACGACCTCCTGTCCGCCCTGCACACCCTGCTGCCCGCCGACGACCGCTGGCAGCACCGCCACGGCAGCCCCGGCCACGGCCGCGACCACGTCCTGCCCGCCCTCGTCCCGCCCCACGCGACGCTCCCGGTGGTGGACGGACGGCTGGAACTGGGCACCTGGCAGTCGGTGTGCCTGGTCGACACGAACGTCTCGAACCACGACCGTCAGGTGCGGTTGTCGTTCCTCGGGTAGCTCCGCGGCTCCCGTCACCGCATGCGTGGTTCCGGGCGAGTCGAACGAGCGGGTGCGCCCGCGTCGGCGGCGGCCGGAGCGTCGTCGCGCCGAGGGCCGAGCGGGGCGGTGGCAGTCGTTCGTCGGCCCGTGGACCTGCCTCGTACGGCCGTGCCGGAGCCCTCGTCGGCCTTCCGGTCGCACAGCACCTCGCCGGTGCGGCGATCGGTGCGGGAGGCGATCCGCGGGAAGACCGTGCCCCGTACTCCTGATGCAGGTCGAAAGCGCGGACAGTGCAGGAGAGTTGATCGTGAGGGGCGGGGGATCCCGCGATGCGGATGTGCCGCCGCCGGGCGTGCACGGGCCCGCCCGTTGTCAGTGCCGGGGTCTAACGTGATCGGCAACTGCTCATGAGGTCCCCGCGCGACGGGTGACGGGGAGGACAGCGCCATGCACCAGGAAATCGCCGACGAGGACCGGTTCGAGATGCCCGCCACCTGGCTGCGGGCCCTGCCCGTGCTCCGGGCCGACGCGAAGCCGGCCGGGGACGCGATGGAGAAGGCCGCTCGCCACTACGCGCAGGAGGCGGCCTGGTTCGAGGAGATGCTCTCCTCCTCCGGCAGCGACCCGGAGCTGGTGGAGGAGGGCCGGGCCCACCGGGCGGGCAGTCCCTCTCCGCTCGGAGCCGCCGTGGAGATCGCCGTCGGCTGGCACCACGCGATGGTGGACGTGCTCGTCGACGCCTGCGTGACCGAACACGGCCTGCCGTTCACCGCTCGTGCCGTCGTGGAGCTGGGATGCGTCAACCCCCATTACATGCAGGCAGGTTCCCGGCGGTACGACGCGGCGCTGCGGAGAACGGCCGATTACCTGACCTACCACGTGTGGGAACCCGCCGCCCGTGTCCGGGACCTGCTCGCGGCGGCCGACGAGGAGACCCGACGGCGGGCCGTCGAGGCCCTCGCCGGCCTCCGGGACAGCGCCGAGCGCCGCATCGTGGTCTCCTACCTGGTACCCGAGGAGCATGCCTGGGTCGACGAGTGCTGCGACGGCCCGATACCGAACGACTCCGCCCTGCGGCGCATGCTCCTTCTCTCCCTGTACCGGCCGGAGCAGATCGCCCGCATCGGCCAAGGAGCACGACTCGGCTGGAACGGCTGGAACCTCCGACTGCTCGCCACCCTCGCGAACCGGCTCGGTCCCGTCGTCGGGTCCCTGCTGGAGGACGCGTTCGACGGAGCCTACGGATCCGACGGACACCGGGCCGTCGCGGGCTGGGCCGTCGAACTGCCCACCGACGACGCCTTCCGCCTGCTGCTGGAGAAGGGCGACGACCGCAATGTCCGCCCCGCCCTGCTCGACGCCATGAACCGCTACCCTCGGCGGGCCCTGCGGCTGCTCTCCGCCGCCGCGGCGGGCGACAGCGAACAGGCGTCCCTCTCCCAGATGCTGCTGCCCCTGCACGTGGCGACCCACCCGGAGCTCACGAAGGAGACGTTGCCCGCCCTGCCCGAGACGTCCGCAGCCGTCGTCGCCCCACTGCTGGAGCGAGGCGAACGGGACGCGGAAGCGCCCGCGGAGGCGCTCCCCGCTCTGCTGGTCGCCCCGCCGTGGACCCGCAAGCGCACCAGCCGCAAGGCCCGCGTGGCCCGCGACGTCCCCGGGGCGCCGCAGGCCGAGATGGCCTGGAAGCCCGGGGAACAGGAGGACTGGGCGGCCACCGCCATCGCCGAAACCCCCTGGTGGCGCGAGTACGACTGGTCCCGCGAGATCCAGCAGATGCAGCAGGGGACGTGGCGGGGCGACATCCACGCCGCCCGCCTCTTCGTCACCGGCCCCGAGGACGTCGTACGCCCACTGCTCGACGCCTTCGCCCCCGAGCGCGTCTGGGACACCGAGAGCTACCTCAGGCCCGTCGCCGCCCGCCACGGCCTGCACGCCCTGCCGATGCTGAGCCGGCTCGCCGCCCGTTACCCGGCCACCGTCTGCGGCCTGCTGCTGCCCTACCGCAGCGTCGAGGTGGCCCGGCAGATGGCCGAGTGGCTGGTGCGCCGCCAGTCGCTGAGGCCCACGGTTCTCGCCTGGCTCCGCCGCCACGGCCGGGCCGCGGCCGCCTTCCTCGTGCCCGACGCCGTCGGCCCGGCGGGCACGTCCCGCACCCACGCCGAACACGCCCTGCGGCAACTCGCCGCGGAGGTGGGCGCCGAGGCCGTGCGGGAGAGCGCCGCCGGCTGCGGCGCCGAGGCCGAGGAGATCGTCGCCGACCTCCTCGCCGGCGATCCGCTGGAGGCCGCCCTCCCGGCGAGGATGCCGTCCCCCTGCACCTGGGCCGACCCCGCCCTGTTCCCGCAGATCCGGCTCACCGGCGGCCGCGGCGCCCTGCCCGCCGACGCCGTCCGCCACGTGACGACCATGCTGCAGATCTCCAAGCCCGGTGACGCCTACCCCGGCCTCGCCACCGTCACCGAGCACTGCGACGCCGGCTCCCTCGCCGAGTTCGCCTGGGCCCTCTTCACGGCGTGGCGGTTCCACGGCATGCCGGCCAAGGACAGCTGGGCCCTCCACGCCCTCGGCCTCCTCGGGGACGACGAGACCGTCCGCCGTCTCACCCCCCTCGTGCGTGCCTGGCCCGGTGAGAACGCCCACCACCGGGCCGTCGAGGGCCTCACCGTCCTTGCCGCGATCGGCACCGACACCGCCCTGCGCCATCTGCACGGCATCTCCCAGCGTGTGCCGTTCAAGGCCCTCAAGAAGCGGGCCCGGGAGAAGATCGACGAGGTCGCCGAAGGACTCGGCCTCACCACCGACCAGCTCGCCGACCGGCTGGTCCCCGACCTCGGCCTCGCCGACGACGGCAGCACCGTCATCGACTACGGCCCGCGCCGCTTCACCGTCACCTTCGACGAACAGCTCCGCCCCTGTGTCCGCGACGAGACCGGCAAGCTCCTCAAGGCCCTGCCGGCCCCGGGCGTCAAGGACGACCCGGAACTCGCCCCCGCCGAGCGCAAGCGGTTCGCCGCCCTCAAGAAGGAGGTCCGGACGATCGCCTCCGACCAACTGCGCCGCCTGGAGGCCGCCATGGTCACCGGCCGTTCCTGGACCGCCGCCGAGTTCCGCGAACTGCTCGTCTCACACCCCCTTCTGCGCCACCTGGTGCGCCGCCTGGTCTGGCTCGGCGACAGCGACGGCACGGTGACCGCGTTCCGTGTCGCCGAGGACCTCACCCTCGCCGACGTCCACGACGACGCGTGGTCCCTCCCCGCCGACGCCACCGTGCGCCTCGCCCACCCCCTCCATCTGGGAGACGAACTCGAGGCCTGGGCCGACCTCTTCGCCGACTACGAGATCCTCCAGCCCTTCCCGCAGCTCGGGCGCCCCGTGCACGCCTTCACCGACGCGGAGGCCACCGGCCACCGGCTGACCCGCTTCGAGGGCGTCACCGTCCCCGTCGGCAAACTCCTCGGCCTCACCAAGCGCGGCTGGGAACGCGGCACGCCCGAGGACAACGGCGTGGAACGCTGGTTCTCCCGCCCGATCGCACGCGACCGCCACCTCGTCATCGCCCTCGACGACGGCATCGCCGTCGGCATGGTCAACGAGTTTCCCGACCAGACCCTCGAGACCATATGGATCGACACCGCCCCCGGTGACTACTGGGGCAGCCACACGTACCCGCACCGCCTCGGCGAGATCGACCCCGTCGTCGCCTCCGAGATTCTCGCCGACCTGACCGACATCACCGCCAAGTGAGCCCCGCCATGACCACAGTGAGCGACCCGCACCCGCCCCGCCTGCAGCGCCCGCCCGCGGAAGTGCGTCACGCCGACGAACTCGCCGAGCTGCGTGCCGGGGACACCGACCCGCGGCCGCCCGGCTGGCAGCTCAGCCTCCGTGCCGCCCTCCGCTTCGTGGTCGGAGACCCCGACGCCGGCATCAGCCGCAAGTTCGTCGGCAGCCCCTCGCTCGTTGAACGGGCCCTGGTGACCCTGGCCACCAACCGGGGTCTGATGCTCGTCGGCGAACCCGGCACCGCCAAGTCGCTGCTCTCCGAGCTCATCGCGGCAGCCGTCAGCGGCACCTCCACGCTCACCGTGCAGGGCGGCGCGGCCACCACCGAGGACCAGATCAAGTACTCCTGGAACTATGCCCTGCTGGTCTCCGAAGGCCCCTCCCGCCGCTCCCTGGTGCCCGCCCCCATGCTCCGCGGCATGGCCGAGGGACGCATCGTCCGCTTCGAGGAGATCACCCGCTGCCCCCTCGAGGTCCAGGACTGCCTGCTCTCCCTGCTCTCCGAACGCGTCGTCGCCGTCCCCGAACTCGACGGCGACGACGGCATGGTCTTCGCCCGCCAGGGCTTCAACGTCATCGCCACCGCCAACACCCGCGACCGTGGCGTCAACGAGATGAGCGCCGCACTCAAACGCCGTTTCAACTTCGAGACCGTCTTCCCGATACCCGACCTCGACACCGAACTCGCCCTCGTCGAAGCCGAGTCCACCGCCCTGCTCCGCGAGTCCGGAGTCGAGCGGGCACCCGACCGGGACGTCCTCGAGGTATTGGTCGGCACCTTCCGTGAACTGCGCGGTGCACCCGGCCAGGGCGACCGGCCCTCCGCGGTGATGAGCACCGCCGAAGCCGTCTCCACGGCCCACGCCGTCGGCCTGCGCGGCTGGTTCCTGCGCGGCGAGGCCGGCAACGCCGCCGACATCGTCTCCTGTCTCGCCGGCACCGCCGCCAAGGACAGCCCCGAGGACCTCGCCCGCCTGCGCCGCTTCCTCGAACAGCAGGCCCGCCTGCGCCGAGGCCCCCAGTGGCAGGCCCTCCACGAGGCCCGGCACCTGCTGGACCAACGGTGAGCACCGCCCACGTCACCTTCCTGGGGGTGCGCCACCACTCACCGGCCTGCGCCGGCCTCGTCCGCCGCACGATCCGCGAACTGCGCCCGGCACACGTCCTGGTCGAGGGCCCCGCCGACATGAACGACCGGATCGGCGAACTGCTCCTCGGACACGAACTGCCCATCGCCGTCTTCAGCCACTACCGCGACACCGAACGGGTCGCCACCTCCTGGACCCCGCTGTGCGCGTACTCCCCGGAATGGGTGGCACTCACCGAGGGCCGTACCGCGGGCGCCGAGGTCCGGTTCATCGACCTGCCCGCCTGGCACCGCGCCTTCACCGACCGCCCCGACGGCGCGGCCAACCGCTACGCCGATGCCGAGGCCCGCTACAGCCGCGCCACCGAACGGCTCCGCGCCCGTTACCGGGTCGACACCGTGGACGCCCTGTGGGACCGCGTCTTCGAGATCGCCGATCCGGACGGCCTGCGGGACCGCCTGGACGCCTACTTCGCCCTGGTGCGCGGCGACACCGAGGCCGACGACGGGGACCGCGCCCGCGAGCAGTACATGGCCTCCTGGGTCCGTGCCGCAGTCGCCCACGCCGGCGGCCGGCCGGTCCTGGTGGTGACCGGCGGCTTCCACCAGCCCGCCCTGCGCGCCCTCACCGCCGCCCCCGGCACGTCTCCGGGCGCGGAACCCACCGCATGGCCCCCGGTGCCCGCCCCGCCCGACGGGGCCGCGGGCGGCAGCTTCCTGGTGCCCTACTCCTTCCGCCAGATGGACGCCTTCGCCGGCTACCAGTCCGGCATGCCGTCCCCCGGCTACTACCAGCACCTGTGGGACGAAGGCCCTGACGCGGCCGCGGAAACCCTCCGCCGCACCGTCGTGGAACGGCTCCGCGCCCGCCGCCTCCCCGCCTCCACCGCCGCCCTGATCTCCGCCCACACCCTCACCGAAGGCCTCGCCGCGCTCCGCGGACACCCCCGCCCCGCCCGCGTCGACGTCCTGGACGGCCTCGCCGCCGCACTGATCACCGACGACCTCGACCAGCCGCTCCCCTGGAACACCGACGGCCCCCTGAGGCCCGGCGCCCACCCCGCCGTCGTCGAAACGGTCGTCGCCTGCACCGGCGACCGCACCGGCCGCCTCCACCCCGACACCCCGCTGCCACCCCTGGTCCACCACGTGACCGCCGAGGAGATCCGCCTCGGCCTCGACGGCGACCGCACCTTCCACCTCGATCTCACCAGCCCCCGAGGGCTCGAACGCAGCCGCTTCCTCCACCAGTTGCGCATCCTCGGCATCCCCGGCCACACCCGCCTCACCGGCCCCGACCACGGGGCCGATCCCCGCGACCACGAAACCTGGGAACCTCGCCCCCGCTCCGGCCGCGACGCCGCACTGACCGAGGCCGGAGCCTACGGAGCCCGCCCCGACGAGGCCGCCACGGCCCTCCTCGCCCGCCGCCTCCGCGACACCGGTACGTCCGCCGACGCCGGGACCACCGCCGACCTTCTCTTCGACGCCGTCCTCTGCGGAGCCGGAACCCTCTCCCGCGACCTCTTGGACGGCCTCGCCCACCGGATCCGCACCACCGCCGACCCCGGACCCCTCGGGCGGGCCCTCGCCGTGGTCCTGGGCCTCTGGCGCCATGACCGCGTCTTCGGTACCGCCCGTGACCCACTGCTCGGCACCGTCCTCGACCACGCCGTCGACCGGCTCTTCCACCTGGTGGAGGGCCTCCACGGCGGCCTGCCCGGCGTCGACGTCCCCCGCCTGCGCGCCCTGACCGCCGCCCGCGACGCCCTCCTCCACGCCGCACCCGCCCTTGCCCTCACCCCGGAAACCGCCGCCGCGACCGCCGCCCGCATCGCCCGCGACCGGCACGCCCCCGCCGACCTGCGCGGCGCCGCCCTCGGCCTGTGCCGCGCCCTCGGAGCCCCGGCCGAATCCGCAGGCGAGGCCGAAGCGTTCGCCGGCGCGGCCGACCCCGCCGTCCTCGGCGACTGGCTGGCCGGCCTGCTCGCCCTCGCCCGCGAAGAGATCCTGCGGCCCGCCCCGAAGGGCGAACGGTCCCTGCTCGACACCCTGGACGGCGTCGTCACCACCATGACCGACGACGTCTTCCTCCGCGCCCTGCCCGCCCTGCGCCAGGCCTTCGCCTTCTTCCCGCCCCGGGAACGCGAACGCGTCGCACAACTCCTCCTCGACCGCCGGAACCTGCACGGCTCCGCCCGCACCCTGCTGCGCACCACCGCCGACCCGCTGCTCCTCGCCTGCGCCGCGGCCCTCGAGGAACACACCGGCCTCCTGCTCGACCGGCACGCCCTCGGAGCACCCCGATGACCCCCGACGACCCCCGCGCGGGACTGGAACGCTGGCGGCTGATCCTCGGCGCCCCCGCCGAACGCCGCACCGGCGGACTCGACGGCCCGGACGCCGCCCGCGACACCGCCCTCCAGTGGCTCTACGGCCGTGACGACGACCTCGCCCGCCGTGGTGAACGCCGCGGCACCGCCGACGGCCGGGAGGGCGGCGACGGCCCCTCCACGCTCACCGTCGTCGACTGGCTCGACGACATCCACCGGCTCTTCCCCCGGGAGACGGTCGAACGCCTCGAACGCGACGCCGTGGAGACCTACGGCATCGACGAGATCGTCACCGATCCCGACGTTCTGCTCCGCGTGGAACCCAGCACCAGCCTGCTGCGGGCCGTGCTGCGCACCAAACACCTGATGGACCCGCGGATCCTGGCCGCCGCCCGGCGCATCGTCGAAGCCGTCGTGCGCGACCTGACCGAGCGGCTGAGGCCGGAGATCCGGCGCGCCCTCACCGGAGCCCGCTCCCGCCGCCCCAGCCGAACCCCCCGCGCCCGGAACTTCGACTTCAGGGCCACGATCCGCGCCAACCTCGCCCACTACCGGCCCGAGGACCGCCACATCCTCATCGAGCGGCCGCACTTCCACTCCCGCACCCGCCGCCACATCGAGCAGTGGCAGCTGATCCTCCTCGTCGACCAGTCCGGCTCCATGGCCGGATCCGTGATCCACTCCGCCGTCACCGCCGCCTGCCTGTGGGGCCTGCCCGGACTGCGCACCCACCTGGTCGCTTTCGACACGCAGGTCGTCGACCTCACCTCCGACGTCACCGACCCCGTCGAACTCCTGATGAAGGTCCAGCTCGGCGGTGGCACCGACATCGCCCGCGCCGTCGACTACTGCGCCGGTCTCGTCGACAACCCGCGCCGCACGATCGTCGCCCTGATCACCGACTTCTACGAGGGCGGCGACGCCCACCGCCTGACCCGCACCGTCCGCGACCTGACCGGACAGGGCGTCACCGTCCTCGGCCTCGCCGCCCTCGACGAGGAGGCCGCCCCCTCCTACGACCGCGACCTGGCCGGCCGCCTCGCCGAGGCCGGCGCGCACATCGGCGCCATGACCCCCGGCCACCTGGCCGAATTCGTCGCCGAGAGAATGGCCCACGGAGGACGAACGGCATGACCCGCACCGACCTGCTCGCCCTCACCCCCGACACCCTCGCCGCCCTCGCCAACCGCGGCCTGGTCAAACGCGCCGCCAAGGACCTCGACGCCGGAACAGGCCCCGACCTGGACGTCACCGGCGACCACACCGTGCACGGCCGCTTTCCCGACGGCACCGAGACCCGGCTGCCGCCCGGCGCCACCCTGCAGGACGCCCACTGCAGCTGCGAGGCCCACGGAGTCTGCCGCCACCGCATCGGCCTCGTCCTCGCCTACCAGCGCACCGCGACCGCA
This sequence comes from Streptomyces sp. NPDC018964, assembly GCF_044390325.1. Lineage (NCBI taxonomy): Bacteria > Bacillati > Actinomycetota > Actinomycetes > Kitasatosporales > Streptomycetaceae > Streptomyces > Streptomyces sp. NPDC018964. The sequence goes on along the minus strand of NZ_JBIRYZ010000001.1, from coordinate 429,647 downwards.
TCCAACACCCCGCCGCCCTTCACCGACTGGTCCCCCGGAAGCATCGACGACACCGCCCTCGCCGAGACCTTCGGCCGTCCCGCCCTCGCCGCGGCCCGTCGCACCCGCGACCGCGGCTACCAGGCCGTCCTCCACCGCCCCACCCCCGCCGACCCCGTTCCCGCCGTCGAACTCCCCGCCTGCACCGTCCGCTTCCCCGTGCCCCACCGCCCCGGCTTCGCCGTCACCGACGCCGCCGAGCCGCTGCGCGGCGCGACGGTCGTGCTCGCCGTCTGGGCCTTCCGGGCAGCCGACACCGAGGGCAGCGACCGGGTCACCGTCGGAGGAAGGGAAACAACCCCGGACAACGGTGACAGCGCCCACCGCGCGGCCATGGACCTCGTCGACGAACTCCTCGTCGAAGGCGTCCCCCAGGCCGGCCCCGTCCTGGACGGAACCCTCCGCCGTGCCGGCGCCGCCCTCACGGCCGCCGGCCGCCACTGGCCCGCCGCGGCCCTCGAGGAGATACGCCACCAGCTCGCCGAGCACGCCGTCCGCGGCGCCCGCCACGACCGCGAGACCCACGCCCTGCTCCTCGCCGAACTCCACGCCCGCCACCGCGCCGCCCCCACCGACCCCGCGGCCGTCCTCGGCACCGCCGAGACGGCCCGCACAGCCTTGCGCCGAGTCCGCCTCGTCGCCCTCGGCTGCCACGTCGACGGCTCCGCCCGCGACCGCACCGCCCACGTCTTCTTCGCCCACCCCGACGCCGGTGTCGTCCTCGTTCTGCACAAACGCTGGGAGCTGCCCGACGGCCAGGCGCCCACCGGCCACGACCTCGGATCCCGCAGGATCCTCGGCACGAACCTGCGCACCCTTGCCGCCGCCAACGTGGTCAGCGAGGCCACCTCCCGCACGGCCGGCCGCGCCGTGGAGATCTCCCGCGGCCGGATCGCCACCACGTCCGTCACCCCCGTCGGCGCCGCCTGGGACGACCTGCCGCCCGGGCTGCTGGTCACCGACCTCGCCGCACAGTTCCCCGCCCCCGGTGCCCTTCCTCCCCGCCTCGTCCGCCCTCGGGTGGAGGCCGAGTCCGTGCGCGTCCTCGCCGTCGCGGAGGCCGGACCCGTGCGGTACGACCCGGCCGCGCAGCGCCTCGAAGCCGTCCTTCACGACCCGGCCGGCAACGAGGCCCTGCTGAGCACCGCGTACAACCCCCACTGTCCCGGCACCCTGGACGCCCTGGCCGACGCCCTCGCCTCCGGCACCGCCGACCGGATCAGCGGTTCCCTCCGCCATGACCGGGGCAGGGTCCTCCTCGCCCCTCTCGCCGTCCGCACCTCCCGCGGCGCCCTCGTCCCCGACCTCGCCCCCGGCGACGGCGACACCGCCCTCCCCGTCGCCCCGCACCCCCCGGACGACCCCCTCACCACCGCCTTGGAACAGGCCCTCGCAGCCCTCGCCGAGGCCGCCCACCACGGTCTGAAGAACCTGACCGCCACCGACCACGACATCCTCGAATCGGCAGCCGCCCTCCTGCACCGCACCGGCTTCCACACCACCGCGGACAAGGTCTCCGCCGTGACGACCACCCTCCGCACCCACGGCCCGGCCCCCGCCGCTTCTCACTGGCACACCGCCGTCATCCGCCTCGCCACGACCCTGGAACTCCACCGGACCGGCCCGTACGCATCGCCGTGACCGGAAACGACGGTCCGGTGCGCTCACGTCGAGCCCCAAGGGGCCCGTACGACGGCTCGGCCGCGATGTCGTCGACTGCCTGAACACCGGCTACAAGATGCGGGACGAGAAGAAGACGCTCGTCACGTACGGGCACGACGGAGCCCGGGATCTCGATGACTTCACGAGCCCCACAGCATCACACCGTGTGTGCGGGGCGTCGACATGGGGCGCGGGGTCGGTCGCGGGCCCGAGACCGAGCGGGGCGGGGCCTCGCGCCGTATGGTGCCGATCACCCGCTCGCAGTGGATGCTCACCCGAGGGCCTGCGGCGCGCTCACGAGGATCGTGATCTCCTCGGCCTCGAAGACAGCATCGAACGACTGGCCGTACTCGCCGTCGCGATCACGCAGCAGGAAACGTGGGGACCTCATGCGCGTGCCCAGGTCGGCGGCGAGGTTCCGGGCCTCAGAACTCGTGCACGACCACCCAGTAGCCGTCGTCCTCCACCGTGGAGGCACACAGATGACGTCCGTCCACCGAAACGGCGATGAACTCGGGGGCGCCCGTCGCTGCGGCGACACGCAAGGGAAGGTTCTCGCCGACCCGGTCCCTCACCCGCACCCAGCCGACCTTGCTCCCGCCGGATCCAGGGGCCAGGATCAGGAAATCGCCGCTCTCCGTGAACAAGCGCGCAGGCTCGGCCCGCCGGTGCCACTCCCCGCTCAGCTTCTCCAGGGCCTGAGGGTCCGAGTCGGAGACCTCGGCCGACGGCCGGACCTCGACCCCGTTCACCGCATGGAGCGCGGCATCGACGGGAGGTCCGTCGTGCGTCTGGTCCTCCACGATCTCGAGACCGCACTTCTCAAAGATCTCCAGCCAGTGTGGCGTCAGCCGGTCGTTCATACCGCTTGCCCTCCGTCGGTTCGCCGGGTTCAGCCGCCCGAATAGAAAAGGTGATGATCACCGCCTGGCTTGTTTATCTTGGCATACCTCTCCATGGACTCCGGATAGCCGACGGTGCCGTCCGGCCGTTGGATCTGCGTGTTGTCCCAGCCGAAGTTGACCAGGCTTCGAGTGTCGTCGTTCTTCGGTTTGCCGGCATGGAAGTGCGGGCCCGCCGGATCGTGGGTGTGCTCGACCACCACGCGTGAGCCGTTGTCCGTCTCGAACTGGCGGAAGTGACCCCAGTGGGCCGGGTCGGACGAATAGATGTACCCGGGGGCGTGCTTGAGGTGCCGATCCCCGGTCACGGTCCATTCGGCGATCGGTTCCTCGCCGTACCGCACGCCGGCGAGTTCGTAGGCGGCCCGCTCAGCGTCGGCACGGTGGTCGAACGGGTTGCCTCGCTCGCCGCGCGGATAAGGACTGAGCCCAAGCGGATCGGACCAGGTGTGGGGGTTGCGTACGTAGGTGACGGGATTGGGCGCGGGAGCAAGACCGAGGGGGTCGGGCGTGATGTAGCGGGCTGTCTCGGGATCGTAGTGACGGAACAGGTTGTAGTGGAGGCCGGTCTCGGGGTCGTAGTACTGGCCGGGAAAGCGCAGCGGAGTGTAGGCCTTGCTGTCTTTCGCCCAGGCAGTGGTGCCCCACAGGGTGGCCCGCCTGCGCCACGCGACGGCGCCGTCCTCGTCGATCAGCTCGGTGGGCGTGCCGACCAGATCGGTGGCGATGGCGAAGAACCGACGGTCGATCTCTTCCTGGCGGGTGCCCGCGCCGAGGACGCGCTCGGTCTGGGACAGGGGAACACCGGAGCGGTGGTCCCAGGTGAGGGCGACCGTGGTTCGGAGATCCTCCTGGAGGATGGCCTCTTCGCAGAGCGTCATCCCGTCCCACGAGAACCGGATCTCCTCGGCCACCGTCTCGCCGTCGTCGGCCAGCCGCTGTTTGGCGATGCGACGGCCCAGCGCGTCGTACCGGTAGCGCCAGTGGGTTCCGTCCGGAGTGACGACCGAGGTGAGGCGGTTCTCCGCGTCCCAGGTGTAGCGCCAGGTGTCCGGGCGCCGGGACGGACGCCGCTTCTGACGGAGGGTGATGCGGCCGAGCACGTCGTGCTCGAAGCGGACGGCTCCGGCACGGAGGATCGCCGAGCCGGCGTAGGTCCGCTGTCCGATCGCCTCGCTCCCCGGATGGGAGACGGGCCAGACGGCCTCCACCTGGCTGCCGCTCGCGTCGTACACGTACCGCTCGGACCAGTTCTGCGCCCGGACGCCGACGACCTGGCCGACGGCATCCAGGTCGAAGGAACGGTTTCCGGCCAACTGGTCGTCGACCGCGCTGAGATAGCCGTCCGGGCGGTACGTGTAGGCACGCCGGTTGAGCGTCCGGCCGCCGACGCTCATGTGTTCGGCGGCAAGACGACCGGCTGCGTCCCAGGCGGAGGTGATGGTGAGAGCGCCCTCGATGTCACCGAAGACCCGGGCCGTTTCACGGCCCGCGACGTCGTGGGTGAAGACGACCGAGTTCCGGCCGGTGGTCAGTCGTCCGGGGCGGCCGCCCGTGTCGTATCCGTAGGTGGTGACATGCCCGGTGGGCGTGATGCGGCGGGTCCTGCGTCCCACGACGTCGTAGGTGTAGCTCATGGTGCGGCCGTCGACGATCTCGGCCTTGAGCCGGCCACGGCGGTCGTACACGCAGAGCAGTTCACTGTCCGGCCCCGTCGCACGCAGAAGGCGGCCGGCCGGGTCGTACTCGTAGGTGGTGACCTTCCCCGCGGCGTCCTTCCGCAGCACCCGTCCCAGCTGGTCACGCTCGAAGGTGATGGTCTGCCCGAGCGCGTCCGTGCGGGAGAGCAGCAGCCCGGCGGGGTCGAACCGGTAGCGGAGCGTCCTGCCGTCGAAGTCGGTCTCCGCGGCCACGTGACCTGCCGCGTCGTACTCGTACGTCCACCGTGCGCCCTGCGGATCGGTGACCTCGACGAGTCGGAGGTCGGCGTCGTACGCGAATGTGTATCGAGCGCCGTCGGGAGCGGTTCGGGCGGTCAGCAGATCGAAGTGGCTGTACTCGCAGCGGGAAACACCGCCGACCGGGTCGGTGTGCGTGAGCTGATTGCCCTCCCCGTCGTAGGTCCACGACTCGACGGTGCCGTCCGGTGCGACGCGTCGGACGAGATTCCTGTCAGCGTCCCACTCGAGGCGGGTCACCCCGCCGCCCGGGTCGGTGACACGGACCACGCTGCCCAGTGCGTCGCGCTCCAGGAGGACTTCGCCCCCTGCCGGGTCGGTGACCTGTACAGGCAGCCCCGCATCGTCGCACCGCACCGTGGTGACGGCGCCGAGTGCGTCGGTGACCGACGTCAGGTGACCTCGGGTGTCGTAGGTGAAGCGAGTCGTGCCACCGCCGGGGTCGGTGACGGAGGTGCGGTTACCGCGTTCGTCGAACTCCTGGAACCATCGCGCCCCGTCGGGTCCGACCAGTTCCGTGTGCCTCCCGAAACGCCCCGGCCTCAGGGTGTGTCCGCTGCCGTCGGGGCGGACCGTCGAGACGAGACGAGCGTCCTTGTCGTAGGTGAAGGCGGTCGTTCGCCCCAGTGGGTCGGTACGGCTCACGAGACTGCCGTGGGCGTCGTAGCCGTACCGGGTGGTGTGGCCGAGCGGGTCGGTGGTGGCGATCACCCGGCAGTGGCCGTCGATGCGGTGGCGGGTGGTGCGGCCGTCTGCGGTGGTGAGGGTGGTGGTGCGGTGGCCGGTCTCGGGGTCGGGGTCGGTGTAGGCGAGGGTGATCCGGACGTGGCCGGCCTCGCCTCCCTCGGCGACGACGCGGTCGTGGTGGTCGTAGGTGTAGTCGTAGCGGCTGTCGTTGGAGTCGATCCAGGCGGTGACGCGGTGGCGGTCGTCGTAGAGGAAGGTGGTGGTGGCGCCGGAGGGCTTGGTGACGGCGGTGAGGTCGCCGTTCCGGTCGTAGCCGTAGGCCATCAGCGGCAGGTCGGTGCCCGCCTCGCCCGCCCCGGCCAGGGAGAGGGCGGTGATCCGGCCGTCGGCGCAGGTCGGCTTCACGTGATAGCCGCCCGAGTGGACCAGGGCCAGCGGCAGCCCGTCCTCGGTGCGGTCGACGGTGATCGTGTGGCCGTTGCGGTCGGTGAGGGAGGTCAGCCAGGCGTCGCCGTCGCCGCCGGGCTCGGCGCCGGGCGGGGCGGTGAAGTGGCGGGTCAGGCCGGTGTCGGGGTCGGTGACCGTGTAGTCGCCGTCACCGTCGCGCGTGAGCAGCGTGCGGGCCGTTCCCGACTCGGGGCGGGTGGGGGAGCCCGGTACCGGATGCGGATAGGTGATCAGCAGGCCGTCGGCGCCGACGTGGACGACGCCGACCGCGTCGATCTCCAGCCGCTCGTCGACGGTGCAGGTCCAGGACGGCCCCAGGAAGCGGCCGGCCGTGAGGCCGGACTCGGTGCGGCGGGTGAACGTCAGGGGCAGGATGCCGGGCAGTTCGATGTCGGTCTGGGGCAGGAACATGCGGCCGGAGGCGAGGTCGACGGGGTCGGTGCCGTCGGTGGTGCGGGTACCGTCGGGGCGGTTGTGGGTGCCGTCCGGAACGTCGTCGAGGATCTTGCGTGCCCGGGCCGCGTCGGCGGCGATGCGCACGCCCTTGACCGCGGCACCGCCCCCGCCGGTGGCCGCGGTCAGCGCGAGGTCGGGGACGAGCCGGCCGAAGCCCTCGTAGGGGTCCTTCATGAAGTCGCTGACCATCTGCCTGCCGGTGCCGACCGGGTCGTTGGCGGCCAGCACCAGGCCGGAGGCCAGGCTGTTGAGGTTCGTCGCGTACTCGGCGGGGTGGGTGATGTTGTACGGGTCCAGCGGGTTGATCCCCCGCACGAAGTTCACCAGCCCCGCGGTGCCCTTGATGATCCCGCCGCCGACGTGGTCCCCCATGATCTGCAGCTCCTGCAGACCCTGCCCCGCCTGCTGCGCGTACGACGGCTTCTCGGGGGCCAGGTCCCGCGCCGCGCGGACCGCGCTGCGGGCGGTCTCCGCGGCCGTGTTCCGCTGCTTGCGGGCGTCGGCGAGGATCTCCTGCGCCTCCTGCATCAGCTTCTTGCCCGGATCGTCGAACGTCGGCGCCGGACAGGGCGGCAGCGTGGACGGGTCGCGCCGGTCGGCGGGCTGGGCGTTGTAGCGGTCGACGGCCTTGTTGTAGGCGTCGACCTTCTTGCGGTGGGCGTCGGCGGCCTCCTCGGACGCCTTGACCCCCTCCTTCCACTTCTCGATCGCCGTCTGCGCCTGCCCCTGCGCCCAGGTCACGGTGGAGGCGAACGACTCCAGCGCGCCGGCCGCCTTCTCGCAGGCGTCGGAGCCCCTGAACCACTTGGGCGGCTGTGTGCTCACCGCCTTGCGCAGCGCCTCGGCCGCCTTGCCCTTGAGCTGGGAGGAGTCCAGGCCCTTCAGGCCCTCCCCGGCGTCGTCGAACGCCTTCTGGAAGGCGCGGAGTTTCTCGGCGGTGGAACGGATCTTCTCCGCACTGCCGTAGACGAGCTTGGTCTTGTCCTCGGTCTGCCCGAGGTCCATCTCGTCGACCTCGGCGCCCATCCGGTTCGCCACCGAGCGCGACTGCTCGCGCACCCAGTCCGCGCCGGACTCCCAGCCGACGTCGTCCAGCCGGTCCGCAGTCCAGTTCCCCGCGCCCTCGACCCGGTCACCGAGCCACTCGACACCGTCCTCGACCGCGTCCTCCACCGAGTCCGGCGTGATGTCCTTGATGAAGTCGCCGATGCCCACGCTCAGTCACCCCCGCCGTCGCCCTGCTGCCGCGCCTGCCGGGCGCGTTCCTCGGTGACACCGACGCCCTGCGTGAACTTGACGACCGACGCCTGGTCGAAGCTGAGATCCACCCCGTCACCACCCATGACCGTCCCCCTCCACCTCGGCATCCACAGCTGGTGTGTCCGGGACGACGCCGGTCACCGGCGGGAAGAACATCGCCCCGTCCTCCGTCGCGATGTCGACCGCCGGCCCGGCCGACTCACCCGGACCTGGCACGATCTTGTCCACGATGCGCGCGCCCAGCAGCGCGGCGTGGCCCATCGGCCGGTCACCCGGACCGTGTGGCAGCGCGAACCGGGCCAACGCCACCTCGTCCGTGGACGCACAGACCCACCGCACACCACCGGACCGCGCCGACCACGGACCACCGCCCACCGACGGCACCGGAAGAACCGACCGCCGCATCCCACCGACCAACGCCCGCGGATCACCAACTCCCGCCCTCCGCTCGGCGAGCGCCGTCCTTGCCTGCTCCACGGGCCCCCACCTCCTGGATCACTATCGGCACCCTAGAACAGGACGTACGTTCGGAAGGGATGGTTCGCGTCTGTGACCGAAGTTGTCCTGACGGAGGTCGGCGGACACCGACCGCGAGAACCCCGACCGCCGGGTGCGGCTGAACTTCCTGGGCTGAACCGGGCCTTTGCGGGCCGGACCCCGCGGACACGCGGCCGACACGAAGCCGGTTGCGGCGCCCGTCCGGGCCGCCGGCGTCGGCCGTCCCGGAAGGCCTCGTCGGCCGCCCCGGTAGACCGGAAGGGCCGCGTCCGGCGCGTCGTACGCGGGCGGGTCCGAAGAGCCGTGGGGAGTACGGCCGCCCCGGGCCGCTGCCCGTTCACGGCCGGGGCCGGGGAAACGACTCCAGCGCGGCCGCCAGGCCGGAGGCATCCGTGCCGATCTTGCGGTAGACCGACGAGAGCAGATGGCGTACGCCCTGCTCCGTGAGGCGCAGCCCTTCGGCGACCACCGCCGTGGACGCTCCCCGGACCGTCAGCTCGGCGGCCTCCCGTTCGGGCGCGGTGAGCGTGTCCGTCTGGGCGTAACGCAGGGGCAGCGGCCGCAGCCCGGCCGCGGCGAGCTCGTCCCTGGCCCGTGCCGCCAGCGCCTCCGCGCCGCAGTGCACGGCGCCCTCCAGCCCGCGGTAGAGGAGGTCGGCGGCCTCCTGCACCTGTCCGGTGCGGGACAGCGCCGTCCCGTGGCCGACCAGGGCGCGGGCCAGTTCGTAGGCCGCGGGGGACTGTTCCAGATGGCCGACGGCCTCCGCGTGCAGGTCGAGCGCGGCCGGGCCGCCGGTCACCTCGGCCAGGGTGTGCAGCGCCTGCCCGATCGCCGAGGCCGCCCCGAAGTCCCGGGCCCGCTTGACCGCGTCCCGCGCGTGCCGGACCGCCCGGTCGGGCGCGCTGCGGGCGAGCGCGGACGCCAGCCCCGACTGCCAGGCGCACCAGGAGGGATTGCGCCACTCCCGCCCGTCCAGCCAGTCCCCGACGGCACGGAGCAGCGCGGCGGCCTCGTCCGCGTGGCCCTCCGCCAGCAGCAGCTCGGCGTAGACCGTGCGCGGGTCGGGGTAGATGACGGCGTTCGGGGCCGGCCCGCCGTAGCGGTGGTGGTCGGCGATCCGGCGTGCCGCCGCCGTACGCCCGCGGGCCAGCAGGATCTGGATGAGGATGCCGACGGCGAACCACTGGGCGGGCACCGCCCCCTCCACCCGGTCGGCGATGCGCAGCCCCTCCCGGACCAGATTCTCGGCCTCGGCCAGGGAGCCCCGGCGGTAGCGGATGTACCCGGCGAGGGTCTGGCCCAGGGCGAGGTGGGAGCCGCGCCAGCCCTTCGCCTCGCACTCCGCCATGCCCTTGCCGAACAGTTCCTCGGCCCGCCGCGGCCGGTCGGCGTAGAGGAACACCATCGCCACCGCCACCGGCACCTCGAAGCCCCGGTTCTCGTCGGTCCAGCTCAGCCCGCCACGCAGGGCCCGCTCGGCGTACTCGAGGGCCGTCCGCCGCGGCTCGCCGCACACCACCGCCTCCCAGGCCCGCAGGCCCAGGACGTACCGCTCCTCCAGGCCGCGGCCGGACACCTTCGCGGCCAGCCTGGCGAGCTTGCGCGAGCGGGCGGCGGGGTCCGGCTCGTCGGTGCGGTACGAGCTCCACACGAAGTGGTCGGCCAGCATCCGCAGCCTGATCCGGGGGTTCGGGGTGCGCCGAGCCTCGTCGGCGGCGACGGCCGCGGCCTCGGCCACCTGGTCGATGTGCGCCAGCGCCTGCGTGAGCCGGTAGACGATGGACGCCCGCAGCTCCGGGTCGAGGCCGGGTTCCGTCAGCGCCTCACGGAGGTGCGCGACCGTGGCCGTGGGCTTGATGAGGAAGGTGGAGGAGGCGAGTTCGTGCAGCAGCTCGGCGCGCTGCTCCGGAGGCGGCGGCTCCTGGAGCGCTCGTGTCAGCAGCCGCCGGGCCGCTTCCGGGGCGCCGGCGCGCATGTACTCGCGGGCGGCCTCGCGCAGACACGCCACCGCTTCTGCGCGGCCGTCGCAGGGAACCTCCAGCAGGTGACGGGCGGCCGCCGCCGGCCCGAACCCGGCGGCGCGGACGGCCTCGGCGGCCCTGTTGTGCAGTCCGACCCGCAGCGCCGAGGGGATGGAACGGTAGACGGTGGTGGCGATCCGCGGGTGGACGAAGGCGAGCTGCTCCCCGGTGCCGTCGCCCTCGGCCAGGATCCGGGCGGCGCGCAGCCGCTCCGTCGCCTCGGCGGCCGCCTCACTGCCGACCACGGCGATGGTGGCGGCGAGCTCCTGCGACACGGACTCGCCGAGTACGGCCGCGGCGTAGGCGAAACGGACGGTGGACGTTCCGAGGGCGTGCAGGCGTTCGATCAGTCCGCTGCCCTTGAGCGCCGCGGCCAGGTCCCGCATCGCGCTCAGCTCGTGCCAGGCGCCCCGCAGATTGCGTTCGCCCAGGCTGATGGCGAGTTCGACGGTCTCGAACGGGTTTCCCCCGGTGACCTGGCGGCATTCTTCGCAGAACTCGTCCTCGGCCCCGTCCCCCACCTCGTCCCTGACGATCCGCGCCACCGCCTCGGCGGTGAGCGGCTCCAGCGCGTAGGGGCGGGTGCCGAGGCTGCCCGGCAGGGCGCGCAGCGGCTCCGCCTCGCGCGGCAGGTCGTCGGGCCGGTGGGCGAGGACGATCAGCAGCGGCAGGTCCGCCGCCCGGGGGGCGAAGGAGGTGATCCAGTCGAGGGACTCGACGTCCGCCCAGTGCAGGTCGTCGAGCAGCAGCACCATGGGTGCCTTCCGCGCGGCGAGCCGGGTCACGACCCAGTCCAGGCCCTCGCGGACCCCGGACGGGTCGGGCACGTGGGGGCCGGGCGTCGCCTCCAGGCCGAGGGCGGTGGCGACGACGTCGTACCAGCTGCCCAGGAACGCGCGGAGCTCGTCGCCGTCCATCGCGGCCAGCGCGGGCTGGAGGAGCCGGCGCACCACGCGGAACGCCAGCTCCTGCTCGTTCCGGCCGCCGCAGCCCGACAGCACGGTGACCCCCTGGGCCAGCGCGCGGGAGCGGGCCTGCGCCAGCAGCGCCGTCTTGCCCATCCCGCCCGGCCCGGTGAAGACGAGGAGCCCGCCGCGCGGCACCTGCGGCACCCCGTCCCGGGTCTCCAGCAGGGCCGCCAACGCCTTGTCCAGCGCCCGCAGTTCCCGTCGGCGTTCCAGCAACGGCCGGGACTCCGTGGCGTGCTGCCGCCGCTCGATCGTCATGTGCCGTACCGCTTCCTGTCGTTCGGCCAACGGGTGGTGGACGAGCGTATGCCTGTCGCGGCGCACCGTGTCCGCATTCCGGTACGGCCACGACAGGACGGGTGAATCGGAGGTGGCGACGGCTTGGGGCATCCCTCCCGTGGGTAGGGCCACTCGAATGGGCGGCGCCCGGGTCAGACCGGCACCGCCGTCGTGTCGGCGTAGCGCGGCACGGTGCGGGACCAGTGGCAGCACCCGCGGATCCAGCCGGCCAGGCCCTCCACATAGCCGACGGCCGAGGGACTCAGCCGCGGCCTGATCTCCTCGAAGAGGCCGACGAACTCGTCGATCGTCCGGTTGATCTGCCGGATCGCCAGCAGGACGGCGACCGGCAGGGAGCAGCGGTGGGCCCGCTGGTGGGCGAGGGCCAGATTGATCATCCCGCCGGCCTGCCGTTCCTTCACCGCGGAGTACAGATCGGGGATCCACACCGCCGCGTCGGCCGACAGCCGGGTCAGCCGGAGCATCACCGGGTGCTGCAGCTCCGCGTCGGACAGTTCGCACGGCTGTGCCGCCTCGCACAGCGGGTGGAAGGGCTCGACCCCCGCGGTCAGCGACCGGATCGACGTGCACAGCCCGGTCGGCAGCGGGGCGGTGTCGGCCTGTGCCACCGCCTCGTACAGCAGGCCGTGCACGTACTCACGGCTCTTGACGGACCAGCGCGCCGCCTGGGCGGGCGTGCACCGCTCGCGGACCTGCCGGTGCAGATCGGCCAGGGCCGCGCCGAGCGGCGTCGACGGCGACGCGTCGTCCCGCAGCACGGCGATGCTCTCGTCCAGCATGGGCAGCAGCCGGCCGGGCCCCCGCCGGCCCACCTCCTCCGCCCGGTCGTCGAAGACGAATTGATAGGCGATCTGATTGGCGACGATCTGCAGCAGGCCGGAATCCATCTCCGGACCGTTGTAGGAGGCGAGCTGGGCCGGACGGGTACGGGCGATCATTTCCGGAATCCAGCTTTCGTCCGCCAGCCCCGTTTCCCGCAGCCACTTCTCGACGCCCGCCGTGACCAGGTGTTCGTGCGGATTGGCCCGGAACGGGAACGGCATGTGCAGATGGGTGTCGATCAGGTCCCTGAGATCGGCGCCGGGAATTCCGTACCGTATACCGGACGTGATGTCCTCATGTGGGGTCGACAAGGTTGTCACCCGCCCCTCGGGACCGCCGGCCGAGCCCGCCACCGCGCGGTTCGCAGATCATCCGCAGAGACCTGGGGCCCAGTGTCACCGCGGGGCGCACCGGCGCGACGGGCCCCGGGGGGTGCCGCAGCCGCCAGCGCCGGGCGATGGTCGCGACCGCCACCGTGCTCTGTGCCATGGCGAAGGAGTCCCCGAGGCATTTCCGGCTGCCCGCGGAGAACGGGACCATCGCGCCGTACGGCTGGTCGGTGTGCTCGCCCGACAGCCACCGCTCGGGCCGGAACCGCTCGGGGTCGGGGAACGACGAGGGCGCGTGGTGCAGCAGGTACGGACTGTAGAGAACGGTGGTCCCGCGCGGCAGGCGGCGCCCGCCGAACTCGACGTCCCTGGTGGTGGACCGGGTGAAGAGCCAGCCGGGCGGGGAGTGGCGCAGGGTTTCGCTGACCACGGCCCGGGTGTAGGGGAGGCGCGGCAGGTCGTCGGAGGTGGGGAGGGTGCGCCCGGCCAGTACGGAGTCGACCTCGGCGTGCAGCTCGCGCTCGGCCTCCGGGTGCTGTGCGAGCAGGCTGAACGTGGAGGACAGGCCCAGGGAGGGGCTCTCCGACCCGGTGAGCAGCAGGGAGACGAGCTGGTCGTGCACCTCACCGGGGGTCACCCCGTGCTCCCCGGCGTCGTCCGCCGCCAGCAGGGCCCCCAGCAGATCGTCGCGCGGCTCGCCCGCACGGCGCTCGGCGATCGCCGCGTCCACGAGCCGGTGCAGACGGGCGACCGCGTCCCGGTACCGGCGGTTGGCGGGCAGGGGCACCCGGAAGAGGACGTCGACCGGGACGACCGTACGCACGAACAGGCCGTGGACGATCCCGGCCAGGCAGTCCCGCACCTCGGCGGCCCTCGCCGCGTCGAGCGAGTCGGAGAGCAGGACCCGGCTGATCGCCCCCGTGGTCAGGGCCATCATGGCCGCGCTGACGTCGACCTCCCGCCCCGGCCGCCACGCGCGGCACACCGACTCGGCCTCCTCGCCCATCGCCTCCGTCAGACCGGCGACGCGGGACGGGCGGAAGGCGGGCTGCAGCAGCCTGCGCTGCCTGCGGTGATCGACGTGCGGGCAGGTGACGACCCCGTCCCCCATGAGGGCCCGGAGCCGCTCGTAGAGGGGGCCGCCCTTGTCGAAGGTGCGGGTGTCCCTGAGCATCTCGTGGACCAGCCGCGGGTGGCAGGCCATCCAGGCACGCATGGGACCCAGGCGTATCTCCACCAGATCTCCGTACGCGGACAAGGAATTCAGGAACTCCAGCGGGCGCCGGAACAAGGCGATACCGTGTCCTACGGACGGGAATATGCCCGGCGCGATTCCCGACCGCCACGCCGGTGCCGGTTCATGGACGCAATTGCTCATCGAATACCACCTGTCTCGAGCGACACAAACGGAATTCAGCGAGTCCACATATACGAGTCCACATACATGTGGCACTCGAACCTTGTCCTGCCCGTGCCGGACCGGCACCCGACGTACCGAATGCCACCGCCAAGGGGCGCACGGGTGCATGGGGGAGCACAGGAATTCAGGCGTTCCTCTCCACGGAACGGGCGAACCGGCCCGGTGCCGACACCGGACCCGTGCCCGCCTCGTCGCCGGCGGCGGACACCGCGCCGGGGACGCCCACGCGGACGACCGGCACGTCCGGGCCGCCGGCTTCGGTGATCGTCACCGTGCCGCGGCGAGGAAGCCCCCGCGAGGAGCGGGGACCTCCTTCACTCCGCGCCGCGGACGACGGTGACGGGACAGTCCGCGTGGTGCAGCAGCGCCTGGCTGACCGAACCGAGCAGCATCCCGGTGAAACCGCCGTGGCCACGGGCCCCGGACACCACGAGCTGTGCCTCCCGGCTCGCGTCGAGCAGCGCGTGCCGCACCCGCGCCCGCTCCAGCCTCGGCTCCACGGCGACACCGGGACGCCCGTCCCGGTGCCGCGCCACCGTCTCCTCCAGCAGCCGCCGGTGCCGCTGACGGAGCCGGTCGAGATCCACCACCACGTTCAGCGGATCGGCGGGACCCTCGTACGGCGTCGGCTCGCTCCAGGTGTTCCACACATGCATCGCGACCAGTGGCGCCCCGCGCAGCGCGGCCTCGGCGAAGGCGAACTCCGCCGCAGCGTCCCCGGCCGGTGAGCCGTCCACGGCGAGGAGCACGGGTCCCTCGGGATCCGGACGGCCGCGGACCACCATCAGCGGACCGTGCCCGTGCGCGGCCAGCTGCACGACCGTCGAACCCAGCAGCAGATCCCCGAACCCTCCGTGCCCGCGCCCGCCGACCACCGTCAGCACCGCGTGCCGCGACTCGCTCCGCAGCACCGTCAGCGTCTCGCCGGACGCCACCGTCCGGGCGATCTCCAGCCCGGGCGCGCGGTCGTGGGCACGCCGCTCGGCCCGCGCCAGCACGCCGTGGACCATCGGGTCCAGATCGGCAGGGCGGCTGAAGGCGTGCACGATCCGCAGACACGCGCCGCGCAGCAGCGCCTCACGGGCCGCGACGTCGACCGCGGCAAGACTGGACGGCGAGCCGTCCACTCCTGCGATCACCGTGTCGTTCACCACTCGCTCCCGTCCCCGGCCGTGGCGTCACCTCCGGGTACCCGCGGGGAGAGGACCCGTACCCGGCCTTCCGACCTGTGGTGATACGGACTCCCCGAGCATCCTCGGCCCTCGGCGCGCCTCCTGTCCATCGGTCACAACACCCATGTTCCGGCCGAATGGCGGAATGGCACCATTGCCCTCGTGGGGGTGGATCACCGTGCCGTCCGACGGCCCGGCCGACACCCCACCTCGAACGACATCGACAAGAGAACCGGGAAGGGGACGGGCTGTGCCTGCTCCACGGATGAGCGCCACGCCGCTGCCGGGCATCGGCGTGAAATACGACCTCACCACGCGTGAGCACGAGCACCTGTCCGTGATCGCGCACCGCGACGGTGCCCGCACGGTCAACGTCTACCGCTCCGACGACCCGGACGCCTGCGCCCGCTCGATGCGGCTGACCGTCGCCGAGTCGGCCGCGCTGATCGACGCGCTCATGCCCGCCCACCACAGCCCCAACCTGCTGCACACCACCGACCTGGGGCTGGTCGCCGAGCGCATCGAACTGTCCGCCGTCTCCCACTGGAACGGCCGGCTCCTGGGCGACACCCGGATGCGCACCGCCACCGGCGCCTCGATCGTGGCCGTGCTGCGGCGGGCCGAGGCGATCCCGTCCCCCGCGCCGGACTTCCGGCTGGCCGGCGGTGACACGCTGATCCTGATCGGTACCCGCGAGGGCATCGACGCCGCCGCCGAGATACTCGGCAGGGAGTGAGCGCGTGCATTCTTCAGCGGTCTTCCTGATCGAGTTCGGCGCGATCATCCTCGGGCTCGGCCTGCTGGGGCGGCTCGCCGGGCGCCTCCGGTTCTCCCCGATCCCCCTCTACCTGCTGGCCGGCCTCGCCTTCGGCGAGGGCGGGCTGCTGCCGCTCGGCGCGAGCGAGGAGTTCGTCGCGATCGGCGCCGAGATCGGCGTCATCCTGTTGCTGCTCATGCTCGGCCTGGAGTACACGGCCAGCGACCTCGTCTCCAACCTCAAGACCCAGTACCCGGCCGGCCTCGTCGACATGGCGCTGAACGCCCTGCCCGGTGCCGCCATGGCCCTGCTGCTCGGCTGGGGACCGGTCGCCGCGGTGGTACTGGCCGGCGTCACCTGGATCTCCTCCTCCGGCGTCATCGCCAAGGTCCTCGGCGACCTCGGACGGCTCGGCAACCGCGAGACCCCGGTCATCCTCAGCATCCTGGTGCTCGAGGACCTGGCCATGGCGGTCTACCTGCCGATCATCACCGCTCTGCTGGCCGGCGTCAGCCTCGCCGCGGGCAGCGTCACGCTGGCCATCGCGCTGGGCGTCGCCGGGCTCGTGCTGTTCGTCGCCGTCCGCTACGGCCGGGTGATCTCCCGCTTCGTCTCCAGTGACGACCCGGAGAAGCTGCTGCTGGTGGTGCTGGGCCTCACCCTGCTCGTCGCGGGACTCGCCCAGCAACTGCAGGTCTCGGCGGCCGTGGGCGCGTTCCTGGTCGGCATCGCCCTGTCCGGTGAGGTCGCCGAGGGCGCGCACAACCTGCTGGCGCCGCTGCGGGACCTGTTCGCCGCCGTGTTCTTCGTCTTCTTCGGACTGCACACCGACCCCCAGTCGATCCCGCCGGTGATCCTGCCCGCCCTCGGACTCGCCGTCGTCACCGCGCTGACGAAGATCGCCACCGGCTACTGGGCCGCCCGCCGGGCCGGGATCTCCCCCAAGGGCCGCTGGCGCGCCGGCGGCACCCTGGTCGCCCGCGGCGAGTTCTCCATCGTCATCGCCGGTCTCGCGGTCACCGCGGGCATCGAACCGGACCTCGGCCCGCTGGCCACGGCGTACGTCCTGGTCCTGGTCGTCCTGGGCCCGCTCACGGCCCGCTACACCGAGCCCGTCGCGCTGCGCCTGACCGCCCGTCGCGCCGCGTCCGCCGGCACCGTGCCCGCACGGGCCACGGCGCCGGCCGCGGAGACGCTGGAACCGGTGGACGAGAGCCGGTCCGAACGCTGAACCGGCCGCCGCCCCCACCGGCGGAAGGGGTCAGTCCTCCAGCCGCACCGGCATCAGGAGCGAGAACGTGTGCGAGTCGTCCGGCCGGCGGATCGCGAGGGGCGCCGTGGGGGCGCCGAACTCGAGGACCAGCCGGTCGGCGGCTCCCGCGGCGAGTGCCTCCAGCAGGAACGCGCGGTTCACGGCGACGAGGTCCCGGCCGTCGGCGCCGTCCCCGGCCAGGGCGACCGAGCCGTCCTCCGCCACCTCCAGCACGCTGAGGTCGCAGGACGTCCCGCCCTCCCCGCCCGCCTCGCTCGCGCGGACGGGACCGGTGCGCACCGCCTCCCGGAAGGCCGGCACGTCCACCACGGCGCGCCGCCCGGCCGGGAGGCGGAGGAGACGCCGGTAGTCCGGGAAGTCGTGGCCGAGGCACCGGCCGGCCGTCTGCCGGTCCCCGGCCTCCAGGGTCACGCGGTCACCGTCCACGGTGAGCCGGACCCGTTCCTCGCCGGCCGGCAGCGCCCGCATCGCGTCGGCGAGCGGAAGGGGCACGGTGACCTGGACGCGGGACCCGTCGTGTCCGTCGGCGGCGACGCGCGCCACGGCCATCCGGTACCGGTCGGTGGCCACCAGGCGCAGCGCGTCGGCCTCGACGTCGAAGAGGATCCCGCCGAGCATCGGCAGCTCCGGGTCGGTGGCGGCCGCGAACCGGACCGCGTCCAGCGCGGCGGCCAGCCCGGTGCCGGAGAGGGACAGCCGTACGGCGGTGTCGGTGCGGAGCGAGGTCATGGGGTTCTCCCTGTGATCGAGCAGGACTCGGAGCGCGGAGAACTCGGCGCGGGCATCGGACAGCCCCCGCTCCAGCCGGCGCAGATGCGCCTGGAGGAGCTGCCGTACGAGATCGGTGTCGGCGCCCGCCCAGCCGGCCAGCACCAGCCGGATGTCCGCCAGCGGCATCCCGGCCCGGCGCAGCCGGGCCAGCAGCCGGGCCTCCTCCAGCTGCCCGGGGGCGTACCAGCGGTAGCCGCTGACCGGGTCCACCCGGTCGGGGACCAGGACACCGGCGCGGTCGTAGAACCGCAGGGCGCTCACGCCCAGCCCGCTGTCCCGGGCCATCTCACCAATGCTGCGCATCTCGCTCTCCACACCCGTGACCCTGGTCCCTCGACCAGGTCGAGGGTCAATCCCGGCCCGCTTCCTGCCCGGCGACGGCCGTCCGGCCAGGGCCGTACGGGTGACGGCTTCACCCGGCCCGGGGGACCCGCGGCCACCGGCGCACCACCGGCGCACGGGGGCGCGTTGGACCGGCATGGACAGCACTGAGACGGCGCGGCGCCTTCTCGGGCACGACGCTGCGGGCCGGGTGTACGCCGAACTCACCAGCGGGTACGGCGGTCACACGCCGATCTACACGGCCCTCGTCGCGGAGTGGCGGGCCAGGGGGTACACGGTTCCGGAACACCGCGACGGCCTGTGGGCCTCCTTCGCCGCCGCCACGGTCGGCGAGCGCGCGACGGTGCTGCCCGTGCCCTTCCCCGTTCCGGTCCCCCTGCTGCGGCCGCCCGCCGAGGACACCCGCGAGGACACCGCCGAGGAGACCCGCGAGGAACTCACCAGCCCTCCGGACCCGCCGGCTCCGCGCTGACCGGCGCCAGCACGGCGAGCGTGCCGGTCGCCCCGCGCAGCGCCCGTTCGAGCGGGCCGGGGGCGTGCAGGGCGCCGGTGCCGTCCGGCGGGACCAGCCACTCCAGGCGCCCGGCCGGCCGGTACGGCGGCGGTACGGCGACCCAGGACCCCCGGCCCACGTGCCGCACCCCGAAGCCGACCCACTCGCTGACCGGGTCGGGCGGCAGGAAGAACCCCACCCTGCGGGCCGTGACGTCCACCAGCGTGGGTCCGGGCACCTTCAGGGGGTCACGCCACAGGATGTCCAGGGCGAGCAGCCCGAGGCGGTCGGGCACGCTCAGCACGTCCCAGTACCGGCCCGCCGCGAGCAGCGCCGTGCCCCTGCCGTGGTCCCACTCGCGCTTGCACTCCTGCGGGTCCGTGGCCGCCGCGGCCAGCCACTCGACGGCTTGCTTCCACATGGCGCTGTGCATGTCCCACCCCGGGCACGGTCGGCTGCGCCGCTGCGGGCGCGTGAGGTACGGACATGCTGGTAGATATTTCTATCCACCGGAAGGGTGGCGCGGGCTGGCGTTTAGGGGGTGTCGTCGCCCGCCGCGCGCTCCGCGTCCCGCTTCTTGATCCGGGCGGCCTCCTTGCGGACCTCGGCCTGGGTGGCGCGCTCCCGCTCCAGCCACTCGGGGCGCTCCTCCTTCAGCGCCTCGATCTGCTCGGTGGTGAGGGCCTCGGTGACCCCGCCGCGCGCGAGGCCGGCGATGGACACGCCCAGCTTCGCCGCGACCACCGGGCGGGGGTGGGGGCCGTCGCGCCGCAGGTCCCGCAGCCACTGCGGCGGGTCCGCCTGGAGCGCGTTCAGCTCGGCGCGTGAGACGACCCCGTCCCGGAAGTCGGCGGGGGTGGCGTCGAGGTACACACCCAGCTTCTTCGCCGCGGTCGCGGGCTTCATCGTCTGGGTGCTCTGGTGCTGCGTCATGGCGTCCAGGGTATCGAGCGTGTGCGCGGCCGCCGACCACGGCCGGTAACCTGGCCGGGTGACAGGCTCGGAAGTGTCCTCCCCGTTCCGGCTCGTGTACGTACCCGGGGTGATGCCCGACAAATGGGTGCGCATCTGGAACGAGCGGCTGCCCGACGTCCCGCTGACCCTCACGCAGGTCCCCGCCGGATCGGCGCAGGGGCTGCTGCTGGGCGGCGACGCCGACGCGGGCCTCGTCCGGCTGCCCGTCGACCGTACGGTCCTCAGCGCGATCCCCCTCTACACCGAGCGGACGGTCGTCGTGGTGCCCAAGGACCACCTCGTCACGGCGGTCGACACGGTGTCCCCGGAGGACCTGGCCGACGAGATCGTGCTGCACCCCCTGGACGACGTCCTCACCTGGGAGAGCCTGCCCGGACGGCCCGCGCTGGAACGCCCCGCGACCACCGCCGACGCGATCGAGCTCGTCGCGGCCGGGATCGGCGTGCTCGTCGTCCCGCTGTCGCTCGCCCGGCTGCACCACCGCAAGGACCTCACCCACCGGCCGCTCGAAGGGGCCCCCGAGTCGGGCGTGGCGCTGTCCTGGCCCGAGGCGGCGACGACGGACCGGGTCGAGGACTTCATCGGGATCGTCCGCGGCCGGACCGTCAACAGCACCAGGGGCCGCACCCAGCAGCCGGCGCAGGAGAAGAAGCCGGCGCGGGAGAAGAAGCCCGGACCCACCGCCCGGCGGCAGCAGCCGGCCGGCGGATCGGCCGGCCGCGGCCGCCGGGGAAGCACCGGCGGCGCGACGAGGAACCCGCGACGGGGCAGGCCCCGCCGCGGGTCGTGACCCGGCTACCTGACCGTCGGGGACGGCGACGGCGCCGGGGACGCCGTGTCGAGGTCCTCCAGGTTCTTGGGGATCTCCAGCGCGAGGACCGGCGCACCCGCCTGCGGAGCCGGCGGGGTCACCTGCTCCGCGGGCATCTTGGGCGGGCTGGTCTGCTGGAAGTTGACCTGCTCCTGATTGACCAGACCCGTCTTCTCCAGCACCGTGATGTGGTCGAGGACCGTGTCGTTGGCCTGGTCGGCCAGCTGCCGCACCAGCGTGTTCCTGGTGTTGGCCCGGATGTTGGCGATGACGGGGAAGATCTGCCCGTGCGTCACGCGCATGATGTTCACCGCCGTGGAGTCGAACTCCTTGCCGCTGGTGGACTTCACGGTCTCCACGAACCCCTGCTGCTGCGGTGACGCCTGGTTCGGCAGGGTGATGCCGAGCTCCAGGGAGATCTTGCGGCAGCTCTCGTCGAGCCGGCCGTGACCGACGACCAGGTGCTCGCCCGCCTCCTTCATCTCCGGAGTCGTCCCCCGCTCCATCGCCAGCAGCCCCAGCGGGTGCTCCCACAGCCCCGCCGCGCGCACCTTCACCACGAAGTCGCGGTCCGCCTCGGTCAGCGGGCCGTAGTTCGTGTTGGCCACCACCCGGTCCTGCTTGGTCGACGTGTTCTGTACGCCCAGCATGGTGGGATAGGCGAGCGCGGTGAGGGTGAGGATCATGGCTCCGCCCACGAACGCGGTTCCTGCCGTGCTGCGCGAGATGCGCATCGTGCCTCCTGGGATGTGAACGGCCCAACAGCAGGAAGTACGGACGCCGGGCGCGAGACAATCACCGTCCGGGAAAGAATTTTCGGCCGGTGTCAGCGGGCGTGGACGGCCTTCCGCGCCGTGCTCACCACCTTGTCGCCGTCGGCGCGGCTCAGCAGACCCTCGGACACCCAGGCCGCCACGGTGGACCGCACCCGTGTCACCGGCGCTCCCTAGTCGCGGAAGGGCGCCCCGGCCCAGATCCCGTCGAGCGGCGTCGTGCCGTCGCTCCGGGCCGGGCCGGCGACTCCGGAGTCGGACGTGCCGAAGATCACACGTGGTTCCGAGCGCCGGAAGCAGACGTGGGCCGGGTCCTCGGTCCCCTCCGCGAAGGGCGCCGGCTCGACGCCGTCCAGGGTGTAGTGCAGGGGCTTGTCCGGGACCGGGGTGGGGGAGGGCGGCAGATCGCCGGAGAGGCCGGCAGCGCGGTACAGCCCGAGCCGTGGAACAGGGCTTGTAGCGCGGGATCGTTGGGGGCCGGCTCCACCCGCGGCCGGAAGGGCACGGAGATCCGTACGGTGTCGCCGTCGCGCCGGTTCCGCGCGCCCCCGAAGCAGCGGCCGGGAACCGGAGTGCCCGGCACGGCACGTCCGTTGACGGTCACCCGGAAACCTGCGGTCGCCCGGGACGGCACCCGCGGCAGCAGGGTGGAGGAGGCCCGGCCGCCGCCGGTGGTGAGCGTGCTGCCCTGCTCCTCGGGGCAGCGGGTGGTCCGCGTGACCGTGACGCCCTTCTCGGCCCGGGTCAGCCGGGACGTGCGGACGGCGGGAGCCGGTCAGGGGTGCCGGGCGGAGTCCACCAGCCAGGCGTACGCGGCCCGCGCAGTGAACTCCTCCTGCCCGCCGCGCAGCAGCAGACCGGCGGTGGCGAACTCGGGGGCGTCGGCCTGGGCGGCGACGTAGGGGACCGCGATGCAGCGCATCCCGGCCGCGTGCGCGGCGACGACGCCCGGGGCCGCGTCCTCGACCACCACGCAGTCGGCCGGGTCCGCGCCGAGCCTGCGGGCCGCCTCCAGGAAGATGTCGGGGGCCGGCTTGCCGTGCGCGACCTCGTCGGCCGGGACGACCGTGCGCAGGTGCGCGTCCAGGCCCGTGCCGGCCAGGACCGCCTTGACGGCGGCGGGCGAGGAACCCGAGGCCACGGCCATCGGCACGCCCTCGGCCGCGAGCAGTTCGACGAACGCCCGCATCTGCGGGTACACCCGCGTGGCGGCGCGGGCCAGCTCCAGATAGTGGCGGTCCTTGACCGCGAGCAGCTCCTCCACCGGGGCGGACAGCCCGTACCGCTCCCGCCAGTCGGCGAGCGTCTCCCGGGTGCTGATCCCCACGTAGCGCTCGTGCTCGGCCCAGGAGAAGTCCGGGACCCCGTACGCGGCGAGGGTCCGCCGGCCCGCCTCGTAGTAGTTCGGCTCGCTGTCCACGAGCGTTCCGTCGAGATCGAAGATGACCGAGAGGGCGCCGAGGGTGTTCATGGGCTCCAGGATGGCAGGGCTCACTTCCGCGCCGTACGGCCGATCGACTCCACCAGCGGCAGCAGCCGGTGCGGGACGCGCTCGCGCAGCGCCACCTCGGTGCGGGTGCGGACCACGCCGGGCAGGCTGATCAGCTTCTGGACCACGTCCTCCAGGTGCGCGTTGTCGCGCGCCACCACCCGGGCCAGCAGATCGCCGCCGCCCGTGGTGGAGAACGCCTCGACGATCTCCGGTACGGCGGCCAGCGCGTCGCCCACCTCGTCCAGGTGCCCCTGGGTGACCTCGATGTGCACGAACGCGAGGACGGGGTGGCCCAGCGCGGCGGGGGAGAGGGCGGGGCCGGTGCCGGTGATCACGCCCTCGCGCTCCATGCGGTCCAGGCGGGCCTGGAGGGTGCCGCGGGCGATGCCGAGGATCCGGGCGTACTCCCGCACGCTGGTGCGCGGCTGCTCCAGCAGCAGCCGCAGGATGCGGGTGTCGAGCTCGTCCACGGCCATGGGATCCGAAGTGTCCTCGCGTCGGCCATTGGCACTTCAGTGGCCGTAGGAATGCCGCGAACACTGTACCAACGGCCCACTCCGGCAAGGCTCGGTTGAGCCACTGGTGGAGGAGATGCTGATATGGAGGCGTCGATGGCGCTGCGGACCTCCGCGGCGCCTTTTTCGTGCCACGGCACACACCAACGAATCCCAGGGGGCGGTACGTGCTGAAGAGGGTGTTCATGGCTCCGGACCCGGGCCGGATCCGGTTGCGCTTCGCGGCGCGGGCCGTGCTCGGCATCGGCCTGGCCGTCGTCGTCTGCGGCCTGGCCGGGCACTCGCTCACCGGTGCCGTCACCGGCGGGCTCGCCGCGCTGCTCGCCCTGTTCACCGTCACCGACGCCACCGTCCGCGGACAGGCCCTCACCACGGCGCTGCTGCCCGCCGTCGGCCTGCCGGTGCTCGCCGCCGCGGCCGTGCTGCACGACCACCCGGTCGCCCGCGACCTCACCTTCCTCGCCGTGGTCGGACTCGGCGTGTACGCGCGCCGCTGGGGCCCGCGCGGCCACAGCCTCGGCGTCTTCGCCTTCATGACCTACTTCGTGGCGCAGTTCCTGCACGCGAGGACCGCCCAGCTGCCCGAGCTGTACGCCTCCGTCCTGCTGTCCGTGCTCGCCGCGGCCGCGGTGCGCTTCGGGCTGTGGTGCTACGAGCGCCGGCTGCCCCCGGCCGTCGTGCCGGCGCCGCCCGGCGGCACCGGGCTGGCCCGGGTGACCACCCGCCAGGCGGTCCAGGCGACCGCCGGCGCGGGCTTCGCCCTGGTCGTGGGCCAGCTGGTGTCCGGGCAGCGCTGGTACTGGGCCGTCGGCGCCACCTGGTGGGTCTTCGTCAACACCGCCTCGCGCGGCGAGACCCTGGTCCGCGGCTTCCGGCGGGTGCTCGGCACCGTCATCGGCGTCGGGCTCGCGTTCCTCGTCGCCGTCCCCGCGCACGGGAACGGACCGGTGACCGCGCTGGTCGTCGCCGTCGCCGTCTTCGGCGTTTTCTACACGGCCGCCGTGTCCTACACCTGGATGATGCTCTGGGTGACGGTGCTCGCCGCCATGCTCTACGGCCTGCTGGGCGTGCTCACCCCCGGTCTGCTGGCGCTCCGGCTCACGGAGACCGCCGTCGGCGCGCTCGGCGCCGTGCTGGCGGTGGTGTTCGTCCTGCCCGTGACCACGCACAGCGTCACCGACGCCTGGATCCAGCGGGCCCTGCGCTGCGTCCACGCGTGCACCGCCCAGGCGGCCGCACGGCTGGCCGGGACCGCGGACGCCGACCCGGCGCCGGTGGTGGCGGAGCTGGAGCGGCTGCTCGCCCGGGTACGGCTCTCGGTCGCCCCGCTGGTGCATCCGCTCAACCCCATGCTCGGCCGCAAACGGCGCGCCCGGCGGGTGCTCGCCCTGCTCGACGACTGCGCCCGGGAGATCCGCGGCCTCGTCGCCGTCGCCGCCGACCCGGAGGCCTCGCACGACGCCCGGCTGGCCGCCGCCTGCTGGCGGGTCGAGGCCGCCGTCGAGGCGCTCACCGGCGGCCGGGACATCCCCGTACGGACCTCCCCGGCCGGCACGGAACCCGCCCTGGCCCATCTGCACGGTCTGGAACGCGCCCTCGCCGAGCTGGCCGCGCCGCTGCGGGCGCCGTCCGGCTCCCCGCTGGTCGGGGCCTGACCCGCGCGGACGCACCGGACGGGGTTTTGGTCTAGACCTGGCGTGGCCGGCTGCTACCGTCGCCCCGGTCGGTGACGGACGAGAGGGGACAGTCGTGGCGGACGGCGGACGGCGGGCGTACATCGGATCGTTCACGGCGGCGGGGGGCCCGGGCGTCGTCACCGCGGCCGTCGCCCCCGGCAGCGGCGCGCTGACCGTACTGAGCACCGTGAACGCCGTACCCGACCCGTCCTTCCTGGCCCTGGCGCCCGACGGCCGCACACTGTACGCGGTCAGCGAGACCGCCGAGGGCGCCGTGGCCGCGTTCCGCGTGACCGGGAAGGGCCTGGTGCCGGCCGGGCGCGAGGTGCGGGTGGACGGCAACGGGCCGACCCACCTCAGCCTCTTCGCCGGACACGTCCTCACCGCGAACTACGGCTCCGGCAGCGTCAGCGCCGTCCCCGTCCGCCCGGACGGCGGCCTCGCGCGGTCGGCTTCCGGGGTGCTGCGGCACAGCGGCTCCGGTCCCCATCCACAGCGCCAGCAGGGCCCGCACGCCCACCAGGTGCAGCCCGACCCGAGCGGCCGCTGGGCGGTCACGGTCGACCTCGGCACGGACTCGGTACGGGTCTGCACCCTGGCCGACGGCACGCTCTCACCGCACCGGGAGATCGCCCTGCGCCCGGGCTCGGGCCCCCGGCACCTGGCCTTCCACCCGGACGGGACCCACGCGTACGTCCTCAACGAACTCAGCCCCACCCTCGTCGTCTGCCGCTGGGACGCCGCCGGCGGCACGCTCAGGCCGCTCGCCGAGATCCCGGTCCTGCCCGGCGCCCCGGCCGGCGACGCCTATCCGTCCGGGGTGGCCGTCTCGCCCGACGGCCGCTTCGTGTGGACCGCGACCCGCGGCGAGGACGTCCTGTCGGTGTTCGCGGTCGAGGGGGAGGGCACGGCGCTGACCCCGCTCACCACCGTCCCCTGCGGCGGTCACTGGCCCCGCGCGATCACCGTCTTCGACGGCGTCCTGTACGTCGCCAACGAACGCTCCGGGGACGTGACCTGGTTCGCGCTCGACCCGGACACGGGAGTGCCGCGGCGCGCCGGCTCGGTCCCGGTGCCCGCGGCGTCCTGCGTGGTCACCGGCCGGCCGGAGCCCGAAGGGACATGACGAAGGGCCCGCTCCACGTACGTGGAGCGGGCCCTTTCGGCGTCGTGAGGGAGAGGCGGCCGGGTCAGTGGGCCGGGGTGCTCTGCGCCTGCTGCGGGGCGATGCCCAGCGCGGTTGTGTACTTGGCCAGCGCCAGCTTGCCGATCGCCGGGTACGGGCCGAGCGCCTCGGAGGCGGAGCAGTCCGCCTCCTTCGCGGCCTCCTCGATCAGGCCGGCGTCGATCTCCGGGCCGATCAGGTACGGCGCGAGCGCCAGCTGCTGCGAACCGGAGTCCCGCAGCTGCTCGGCCACGGAGGCGATGGAACCCTCCTGGTCCAGGGCCGCCGCCATCACCGGCACGGCGAGGCGCGCGGCGAGCAGCATGCCGGTGATCCCGGCCGCCTGCACGGCCTCGTCACCGCCCACGGAGGCCAGGATGATGCCGTCCGCCGCGGTCGCCACGGTGAACAGGCGGGCACGGTCGGCGCGGGCCAGACCGGCCTCGGAGAGCCGCACGTGCAGTGCCTCGGCGAGCAGCGGGTGCGGGCCCAGCACATCGGTCAGCTCGGCGGCGACACGGCTGTCCATCACGGCCTGGCGGATCTGGCGCAGCAGCGAGCTGTCCGGGCCGGCGAGCAGCGGCACGACGACGGCGACGGGACCGTCGGGCTCCTTGACGTCCATGCCGGCGGCGCGGGCCTGCTCGAAGCGGGCGGTGCGCTCCTCGGCCGCGTACGCGAGGACGGACCGCAGCGTCGGGAACTCCTCGTCGTCGCCGTCGAGGTAACCGATCCGGGCGTCCAGGCCGGGCAGCTCGGAACGGGCGATGCTCACGACCTCGTCGGAGAGCGAGCGGGTGGCACTACTGGGCGCACCCGGCACGGCGAGGACGAGCGCGGGCGCGTCCTCGGGAGCCACCAGCGGCTCGGGACGGCGGTGCCGCCCCGGCTGACGGGGGCGCGGCATTCGTACTGGCAGGCCGGACGCGGGCCCAGTGGGGGTGCTCATGCTGCCGCATGTTAGTGGTTTCCTGGGCTCCCCTGTTCGGGGAGGGTGCAGGTGAGCGGTATCCGTCCGGTTTTGTCTGATGAGTTACGTACGGACGTCGGCCGCGCGGGTGACGTCCTCACCTGCCGGACCCGTCACCCACAACATCTTCTCGTCACCCGGAAGAGTGAACGAGCCGGTGGTGAGGTCCTCCGCTATGCGGGCCGCCCCGTGCAGGGGGTCCCCTGCGGCCGTGATCCGCCGCACCCCCGGCAGCCGCTCGGCCAGCTCCTCGTCCAGGGGGCCGAGCAGCACGGCACCCATCCGGAACAGGCCTCCGGTGAGACCGATCACCGGTGCGTCCGCGGCCGGGCACACGGCCGCGGCGGAGTCGGCCAGGTGCCGGGCCGCGACCCGTAGCACCGCCACGGCGACGGGATCGCCGTCGGCCGCGCACGCGCCGACCCGGGGCGCGAAGGAGGCGAGCACGGCCGGCCGGTCGGTCCGCGGGTACAGCCGGCCGGGCAGTCCGGCCGCCGGACCGAACAGGTCCTCGGCGCTCGCCAGCAACCGCGCGGAGCCGCCCTCCCGCCCGTCGTGCGCGCGCAGCGCCGCCTCGAGACCGGCTCTCCCGATCCAGGCGCCACCGCCGCAGTCGCCCAGAAGGTGCCCCCAGCCGTCCGCCCGGCGCCAGCCGGTCAGATCGGTGCCGACCGCGATCACCCCCGTACCGGCGGCGATCACGGCACCGGGCCGCACCCCGAGGGCGCCGACGTACGCGGTGACGGCGTCGGCGGCCAGCACCACCCGCCGTACGCCCAGCTCACGGTGGAGCGCGTCCGGCAGCTCCGCGCGCAGCGCGTCCCCCAGGCCGGCCAGTCCCGCGGCCCCGACGACGGCCGCCTCCAGCCCCTCGACCCCGGCCTCCGCGCACAGGGACCGCGCCATCGGGACCAGCTGCTCCATGAGGTGCCCCGGGTCGAGGCCCCGCGCCCCCGTCCGCACCGGTTCCCCGGAGGCGCCCCGGGCCAGTGGCCCGCGCCCGGCGGCCCCGACGGCGACCCGCAGGCCGGAGCCCCCGGAGTCCACGGCGAGGAAGCCGGGTCCGGTCACGGCAGGCGCCAGTCCACCGGTTGGCCGCCCTGGCGGATCAGCAGGTCGTTGGCCCGGCTGAACGGGCGGGAGCCGAAGAAGCCGCGGTCGGCGGACATCGGCGACGGGTGGGCCGACTCCACCGCGGGCAGATCGCCCAGCAGCGGACGGCAGTTGCGGGCGTCCCGCCCCCACAGGATGGAGACCAGGGGCTTGCCCCGCCCGGCCAGCGCCCGTATCGCCTGCTCGGTGACCTCCTCCCAGCCCTTGCCGCGGTGGGCGCCCGGCTTGCGCGGGGCCGTCGTCAGCGCCCTGTTCAGCAGCAGCACGCCCTGCTGGGTCCACGGAGTGAGGTCGCCGCTCGACGGCTGGGGCAGGCCCAGGTCGGTGTTCAGCTCCCGGAAGATGTTGATGAGGCTGCCCGGCAGCGGCCGCACCTCGGGCGCGACGGAGAACGACAGTCCCACCGCGTGCCCCGGGGTGGGGTACGGGTCCTGCCCGACGATCAGAACGCGTACCTCGTCGAAGGGTTGCTGGAAGGCGCGCAGGACGTTCGCCCCGGCCGGGAGGTAGGTGCGTCCCGCGGTGATCTCCGCGCGCAGGAAGTCCCCCATCCCGGCGATCCGTTCGGCCACCGGCTCCAGGGCCTTCGCCCAGCCCGCTTCGACGATTTCATTCAAGGGTCGTGGTGCCACGGGCGTCACCCTACTGCCGCGACGTCGGTGGAGATCAACCAGTGGCCGGGACCGGACGGGATCCTCATACGGCTCGGGTGGCTCAGGTGGCTCATGTCGACTACCTCCGCGACGTCTTCGTCGACGCCCTCGATCCAGGACACCGGCCAGTCTGCACCCCACCACTGACAGTCACCCCGGGGTCAGCGTCGCCGCAGGTCGGGGCCTGTGCGGAGTCCCGGTGACCGACGACGACGCGGCGAGGTGCGGTTCCGGACCCCGCGACTCCGGCAAGATCCGGACGCCCGCAGGCCGGCCGCCGTCCGGCGGTGCGCGGCCGAGGACCGCGTCCGGGTCGGCCGTCGTGGGCAGGGCGCCGAGGGCCTGCCTCCCGGGAGCCGTCCAGCCGCGTCGCGCGGAAGGCGTCGGCGACGGCGGGCGGGGCGTGCCGGACGAGGAGGGAGCCCTGGAGGGCCGGGGCCGTCCGCTCCACCAGCCGCCGACCGGGCCGGGAGACGTGCCGCGATCCGCCCGCGGGGAGTACCGGCGGGAGAGGTGCGTTCCCGCGCGGGGGCATGGGGGCGTACACGGGCGGCGGCCGTACGAGACGCCGCGTGGGACGCCTCGTACGGCCGTTGCCCGTGGGGGGTTACCTGTAGGTGATGTCGGACGACGAGTACTTGCAGTACGTGCCGTCGGCGCCCGAGCCGTTGCTGCTCGGCTCGTCACCGTCGTCGTTGCCGATGTACTTCTGGCAGGGGACGATCTTCTTGCTGCTGTCCCCGATGATCGTGATGTTCCGCAGGGTCGCGCTGTCGCCGTAGTTGGTGTTGATGCCGGCGAGCCTGCTGCCCTTCCAGTTCACCTCGATGGTGTTGAGGTTGATCGTCCGCTTGTACTGCGTGGAGCAGTTGCCGCAGGAGCGGACGAAGGTGCCGAAGTTCTTGACCGCGAAGTTCGACACGTTCAGCGTTCCGGCGCCGTTGAACTGGAACACCTTGTCGCTGGCTTCCTTGGCGCCGCCGCCGCTGACGGTGTAGACCGACCCCGACGACTTGCCCTTGAACGTGGCGGCGTCCTCGCCGACGTCCTCCCACCAGACGTTCTGCAGCGTGCAGGAGCCCTTGCAGTGGACGCCGTCGGCGGCGGGGGCGCCCAGGATGACGTTCTTCAGGACCGCGCCGTCCGCCAGTTCCAGGATCGGGCCCTGGTCCTCGTCCTGGCTGCCGGAGCCCAGGTCGCCGGTGCCGTACAGGCGCTTCATCCCGTAGTCCTTGGTGCCGGACACGGAGATGGTGGAGGAGACGCCCTGGCTGCCGTTGGCGGTCGGCCAGGTGGCGGCGCTCGCCGGGGACGCACCGGTGGTCATGAGCATGCCAACGGAGAGGCCGAGGGTGGCGAGTGCGCCCGTCAGCGCGCGGGCGCGTGGTCGTTTCACGGAGGTCATGTCGTTCCTTCTGTCGTGGTGTGGGGGTGTGAGCCATGTACGTGAACGACGTTCGGGATGGTGCGCAGTCGGCCCGCCGAATTGACGTGAGCGGGTCATGCTGCTGAACGGAAGGTATGGGGTAAGCGCTTTCTAGTCAACGTCTCGCGCGCATCACATTCGGCCAGGAAAGACCGGCGCCGGGGGGGCCCCCGGGGGGGGGCACCCCCCGCCCCCCGCCCGCATGGCGGTAGGGGGCAAACCCAGCCGGTGGTAATGGGCCGGCCGGGGACCACCCCGCCCCCCCCACCGGCCCCGGG
>NZ_JBIRYZ010000001.1:376203-399213 GCF_044390325.1 Streptomyces sp. NPDC018964 | reverse complement strand
GGGGGGGTCGTGGGGGTGTGGGGGGGTGTGGGTGGGGGGGGGGGGCGCCCCCCCCCCCGCCCCCCCGGGGGCGGCCCCCCCCGGCGGGGGGCGGGGGGGGGGGGGGGCGCCCCCCCCCCCCCCCCCCCGGCGCGATGGCGGTACGGGCTCAGACCGAGCGGTGGTACTGGTCCGGCACGTGGACCTCGCCGCCCAGCTCACGGGCCGCGTGCCGGGCCCACGAGGGGTTGCGGAGCAGCTCGCGGCCGAGGAGCACCGCGTCCGCCTCGCCGTTGGCCACGATCTTCTCCGCCTGCTCGGCGTCGGTGATCAGCCCCACGGCGGCGACCGGCATCGACGTCTCGGCGCGCACCCGCGCGGCGAAGGGGACCTGGTAGCCCGGCCCGGTCGGGATGCGGACGCCGGAGGCGTTGCCGCCGGTGGAGACGTCGAGCAGGTCGATGCCGTGGGCGTGCAGCTCGGAGGCGAAGCGGACGGTGTCGTCCGGGGTCCAGCCGGACTCCTCCAGCCAGTCCGTGGCCGAAATGCGGAAGAACAGCGGCTTGTCGTCCGGCCACTCCTCGCGCACGGCGTCGACCACCTCGAGCGCGAACCGCGTCCGGTTCTCGTACGAGCCGCCGTAGGCGTCGGTGCGGTGGTTGGAGTGCGGGGAGAGGAACTCGTTGATCAGATAGCCGTGGGCTCCGTGGACCTCGGCGATCTCGAACCCGGCGGCGAGCGCGCGGCGCGCGGCGGCGCGGAACTCTCCGACGATCTCGCGGATCCGGTCGACGGGCAGCTCGTCCGGCACCGGGTGCCGCTCGTCGAAGGCGACCGCGCTCGGAGCCACCGGCCGCCAGCCGTGGGCGTCCGGCCCGACCGGCGCGCCGCCCTTCCAGGGCCGCTCGGTCGACGCCTTGCGCCCGGCGTGCGCGAGCTGGACGGCGGGGACGGTGCCCTGTGACACGAGGAAGCGGGTGATCCGGCGGAACGCCTCCACCTGGGTGTCGTTCCAGATACCGAGGTCGTAGGGCGAGATCCGGCCCTCCGGCGACACGGCGGTGGCCTCCATGACGATCAGTCCCGTGCCGCCGGCCGCGCGGGCCGCGTAGTGCGCGAAGTGCCAGTCGCCGGGCGCGCCGGTCTCGGGCCCCTCGGGCGCGGCCGAGTACTGGCACATCGGAGGCATCCACACCCGGTTGGGGATGGTCACGTCGCGCAGGGTGTACGGCTGGAACAGCGTGCTCACGGTGGGCTCCATTCGGCAGGGACCGGGACGGACGAGGCTCGTACGATAGGCATCGTAGTACGGTGGATGTCAAACTACTACGGTTCTCGTACCATGAGAGTTCCCGCACCGAAGGTGAGCCGCCGTGACGCCTGCCTCCCCCGCCCTCAGCAGCCGCGACCTGCCGCACCCGGCGCGCGGGGAGATCCGGCTGGAGGGCGTGCTGCACGCGCTCTCCGACCCCATGCGGCTGCGGATCGTCCGCGAGCTCGCCGCTGAGGACGTCGAGCTGACCTGCTCGCAGTTCGACCTGCCGGTCACCAAGTCCACCACCACGCACCACTTCCGGGTGCTGCGCGAGAGCGGCGTGATCCGACAGGTCTACGAGGGCACCGCCAAGATGAACGGCCTGCGCCGGGCCGACCTGGACGACCTCTTCCCGGGCCTCCTCGACTGCCTCCTCACCGCGGCCGCCCGCCAGGACGCCCGCCGCGACGCGGCCTGACCGGCCCGCTCACGGGCCGGCCGTGCGGGCCGCCGTGAGCAGGGACTCCCAGTCGGGGAGTTTGACGACGCTCCGGCCCAGGGAGGCGCCCAGTTCCGCCTCGGCGCGTTCGATCGCCTGCCAGCCCGTCCAGCCGACCGGTTCGACGCCCTCGGCCCGCAGCGCCGCCAGCGGGTCGCCGGGCAGTTCGCGGTCGGTGAGGAAGGGCGCGTCCCGCAGCAGGGAGGTCACCGTCTCCTTCGCGCAGGGCCGGTTCGTTCCGATGACGCCCGTCGGGCCCCGCTTGATCCAGCCCGCCACGTACTCGCCCGGAGCGACCGCGCCCTCCCGCAGAACCCGCCCGGCGAGATGCGGAACGGTGCCGCCGGCCGCGTCGAACGGCAGCCCCTCCAGCGGCACCCCGCGATACCCCACCGAGCGCAGCACCAACTGCGCCTCGATGTCCTCGAACTGTCCCGTGCCGGTGACGCCGCCGTGTCCGTCCGGCGCCGTCCGCTCGAAACGCACCGCGCCCACCCTGCCCTCCCGGGCGATCAGCTCGGCCGGGCGGAGGAAGAAGCGCAGCCGGATCAGCCGCCGGGCGTCCGGCGCCGGCGCCCCGGCCCAGCCGCGCAGCACCTCGACGTTGCGGCGCTGCGGGGCGGGCAGCGCGGACGGGTCCGTGTACGCCGGGTCCCGCGCGGCCTCGGCCGGGTCCACGGCGAGGCCGGTGTCCGGCAGGGTCCCCAGTTCGCGCAGCTCCTTGGTGGTGAAGCGGGCTTGGGAGGGGCCGCGCCGGCCCACCATGTGGATGCGGTCCACCCGGCTCGCCGCGAGCGCGGTCAGGGCCGCGTGCGGCATGTCGGTCGGGCTCAGCTCCGTCGCCCCCCGGGCCAGCATGCGCGTCACGTCCACGGCGACGTTCCCCACCCCGATGACCACCGCCGACCGCACCCCGCGCAGGAAACCGCCGTCGGCGGCGTCCGGATGCGCGCTGTACCAGGACACGAACTCCGTCGCCGACCAGCTGCCCGGCAGCTCCTCGCCCGGAATGCCCAGCCGCCGGTCCGTGGCGGCGCCCACGCAGTACACCACCGCGTGGTACAGCTCCCGCAGCCGTGCGACCGGCACCCCGCCCGGCCCGACCGGCACCCCGCCGAGGAAGCGCACGCGCTCGTGCTCCAGGACCGCGCGGAGGGCGTTCTGCAGGGACTTGATCTTCTCGTGGTCCGGCGCCACCCCGTAGCGGACCAGGCCGTACGGGCACGGCAGCCGGTCCAGGACGTCCACGCGCACCCGGGCGTCCTGCTGGACGAGGCTCTGGGCGGTGTAGCACCCGCTCGGCCCGGAACCGACGACGGCGACACGCAGCACGGCGGAACTCCTCACCTCTGGGGGACCGGCAGGAGATCGCTGCTTTCCCCAGCATGGCACCGTCCGCGCTCCGCTGACAGGGTGCCGTCCGCCGTCCGGGGTGCGTGTTCTACGGAGGGAAACTGATCACGCGGTTACGTTGCGTGTGTGTTTGAGGCATCTTTTCTTCATCTTTCCGATCGCTCTCCGTCGGAGGGTGCGGTGTCCGTGTGGCCCGCGTGGGAGGTGCGGGAGGGGGAGCGGGCGACGCGGTGGCTCCATGTGCGGCTCGCCTTCGGCGACGGGGCCCGCATCGACGCGCTGGCGACGGTGTGCGAGGGATGGGTCTGCGTCGAGGACGTACGGGCCCGGCCCGCGCTGGCCCTGGAGGACCTCGCCCTGTTCGCCGACTGGATCGAGGCACCGCTGGCCCGGGCCAGCGGTGCCGAGACCGGGACGGACCCCGGGGACGGGGCCGGTACGGGTGCGCACCGGGAGCGGTCCGACCGGCCGAGGGGGCCCCGGGAGCAGGGGCTCGTGGCACGGGCGTACCGCGCGGCACAGGAGCGGGGAGCCGATCCGGTCCTCGCCGTGATGGACGAGACCGGGTACAGCCGGCGCGGGGCGCTCAGGCTCATCGGCCGGGCGCGCGACGCGGGACTGCTGCCCTCACGGCACGCCCGGCGCTGAGCGGCCCGCGGGCACCGGCCCGTCCGGCGCACCGTCACATCAGGTCGCGCATCCGGCTGATCTCGCTGGTCTGCTGGGCCACCACGTCGTCCGCCATCTCCTCCATCCGGATGTTGTTGCCCTGCCCCTTCAGCTCGGTGGACATGGTGATCGCCCCCTGGTGATGCGTGATCATCAGGGTGAGGAAGAGCTGGTCGAAGGCCTTGCCGTCGGCCGCGCGCAACTGCTTCAGCTGGGCCTGCGTGGCCATCCCGGGCATCGTCGCGTGGTCGTGCCCGTGCCCGTCGTCCCGCTCCGCCTTGTCATGGCCCTTCAGCCAGGCCTGCATCGCCTTGATCTCCGGCTGCTGCGCGGCGGCGATGCGCTCGGCCAGTTTGACGATCTTCGACGACTCGGCGCGGTCCGGCACCAGTTCGGTCATCTCCAGGGCCTGCGCGTGGTGCTGGATCATCATCCGTGCGTAGGACACGTCCGCCGAATTGGGGGAGTCGTCCTCGACGCGCTGCCGCTGGGCCTCCTCGGCCGACAGGGTCCGGTTGGCCTCCCCGGGCTCACCCGGCGCGATGACCGAAGGCCCGGCGGCGGCGGTCGACTTGGTGTCGTCCGTGCCGGAGTCGCAGCCCGTGATCCCGAGTACGGCCAGGGCGGTCAGCCCGGCCGCGGCGACGGACACGCGTGACGCACGGCGGTAGTGCACAAGGACCTCCTGTGGCAGGCGTATGGCGGAACACCTCGTGAGTGTCGACGACCGTCCTAGCACGCTTCCGCGCGTCAGTGATCAAAAAACTTCGTTGCAAGTGTGTTGCCCCCTGTTGGTATGTGCATGTCCACGACGATACTGCCGGTGCGAGAACCGTTCCGAGGTGAACGGAACCAGGGAGGAAGACAGTGATCCTGTTGAGTGTTTCCCGGACCCGGCGCAGACGCCTGGGAGTTGCCGCGGCGGCCGGTGGGCTGCTGGCCGCGCTGCTCACCGCCGCGCCGGCCGTGGCGATCCCCGACCCCGGGGACTCGCCGACCGCCGAGAAGGAGGTATCGCGCAGCGACAAGGCCGAGGCGCGCGCGGCCATCCAGAGCGGCGAGATACCCGCCCAGGACGAGATCGTCCACTCCGACAACATCCGGCACGTGGCCAACATCCCCAAGGACGTGCTGGCCGGCACCAATTCGGACCTGGCCTTCCAGGGCCGGTACGCCTTCGCCGGCAACTACGACGGCTTCCGCATCTTCGACATCGGCAACCCGAAGGCGCCGAAGACGGTGGCCCAGGTGCTGTGCCCCGGGTCGCAGAACGACATCTCCGTCTCCGGCGACCTGCTGTTCCTGTCCACCGACTCCTCGCGCAGCGACAGCAGTTGCAACAGCACCACGCAGCCGGCGACCGAGAAGTCCTCGTGGGAGGGCATGAAGGTCTTCGACATCAGCGACAAGCGCAACCCGCGCTACGTCGCCGCCGTCGAGACCGCCTGCGGCTCGCACACCCACACGCTGGTGCCCGAGCGCAAGAACGTCTACATCTACGTCTCGTCGTACTCGCCGAACGCGGCCTACCCCGACTGCCAGCCGCCGCACGACGGCATCTCGGTGATCAAGGTGCCGCGCAAGGCCCCGCACAAGGCGGCGCTGGTCGGCTTCCCGGTGCTGTTCCCGGGTGAGGGACCGGACGGCGGCGGCAACCCCGGCGGGCCCACCAACCCGGGCGTCTCCAAGACCACCGGCTGCCACGACATCACCGTGCTGCCGTCGAAGGACCTGGCCGCCGGTGCCTGCATGGGCGACGGCATCCTGTTCTCCATCAAGGACCCCGAGCGGCCCAAGGTGATCGACCGGGTGCAGGACAACGTCAACTTCGCGTTCTGGCACTCGGCGACCTTCAACCAGAAGGCGAACAAGGTCGTCTTCACCGACGAGCTGGGCGGCGGTGGCGCCGCCACCTGCAACGCGGAGATCGGCCCGAACCGCGGCGCGGACGGCATCTACGACATCGTCGGCAAGGGCGACCGGCAGAAGCTGGTCTTCCGCAGCTACTTCAAGATCCCCCGCCACCAGGCGGACACCGAGAACTGCGTGGCCCACAACGGCTCGCTGATCCCGGTCAAGGGCAAGGACCTGATGGTCCAGGCCTGGTACCAGGGCGGCGTCTCCGTCTGGGACTTCACCGACTCCTCGAAGCCGAAGGAGATCGCCTACTTCGAGCGCGGCCCGCTCTCCACGGACCAGCTCGTCACCGGCGGTTCCTGGTCGGCGTACTACTACAACGGCTACATCTACTCGAACGACATCGCCAAGGGCTTCGACGTCCTGAAGATCGACGACCGGCGCACGGACCCGGCCCGCCGCGTCCACCTGCGTGAGCTCAACACGCAGACCCAGCCGGACTACTTCGACTGAGCGTCCGGCTCCGTCGCGAAGAACCGGGCCATGTCCGTCCGGTCCTTCCCGCACGTCCCGCCGGGCACCTCGGTGTCCGGCGGGACGCCCATCTCCCAGTCGAGCCGGTAGCGCTTGAACAGCTCCGCGCGCAGCACCGGGACCGGCATGGGCGCGCCCGGCATCAGGGCCGCGTACACGGCACCCATCAACAGGGCGCGCAGCATCGGATAGTCCGCGTCGACGTCGTGGGAGCCGTGCCGGGTGACGGTGTCCCTCAGCAGTTCGGCCAGCCGCCGCTGCTCGGGGCAGGGCAGGAAACCCTCGGCCTGCAGCAGTCCGGCCATGTGCTGGCGCATCAGGACCGGCCGGTCCCGCGCCAGGCCCAGGATCGCGTCGATGGCCCGTGCCATCCGCTCCCGGCCGTCCTCGGTGCGCGGCTCGCGCTCCAGGGCCTCCTCCAGGGTGCGGTGCATCAGCCGGTGCACGGCGGACTGCACGAGCTGGCGCTTTCCCGGGAAGTAGTACGACACCAGGCCCCGCGCGGAACCCGCCCGGTCGGCTATGTCGCCCAGCGTCGTGGCCTCGTACCCGTGCTCGTCGACCAACTCGACGGCGGCGTGCAGGAGCCGTTCCTTCGAACGCCTCCGCAACTCTTCATTGACCAGGGCGCTGCGCGGGGACATGCTGGACTCCTGCGTTGACTGGCTGCCAGCCAACTATACTCAGCGCATCCGGTGAGGCCCCTTGACGGGCCTCGTCGGGGTGCCGTTCACTTCGGGCGACGCGGGGGATCGTCCGAAGTGAACGGTGCCGTTCGCGGTGGAAGCGGCTCCGGGCCGCCGACTCGGGCCCGGCTCACCGGCGCCGGACACCGCCGCCGGTGGACCGTCACGGCCGCCGTCACCAGCAGGGCGCCGAGCAGCCAGCCGCCCAGGACGTCCGTGGGCCAGTGGACGCCGAGCCAGACCCGGGTGAGACCGACGCCGGTCACCGAGAGGACCGCCACGGCCAGCGCCGTG
The DNA here is from genome assembly GCF_044390325.1 of Streptomyces sp. NPDC018964. NCBI lineage: Bacteria > Bacillati > Actinomycetota > Actinomycetes > Kitasatosporales > Streptomycetaceae > Streptomyces > Streptomyces sp. NPDC018964. The sequence goes on along the minus strand of NZ_JBIRYZ010000001.1, from coordinate 392,087 downwards.
CGCCACAGGACGCGGCCCGCGCCGTGGCGGTGCAGCAGCCACAGCAGCAGACCGCAGACGACCGTCGCGGTCATGGCGTGCCCCGACGGGAACGCCGCGTAGTGCGCGGAGTCCACCGGGTCGGGCCAGACCGGGCGGGCGCGGTCCAGCGCGGCCTTCAGCCCCTGCTGCACCACCGTCGCGACGGCGACCGTGAGCACCAGCCAGAGTGCCGACCAGGAGGCCGCGTACCGCCAGGCGAGCAGCGCCGCCGCCGCACCGCACAGCACCCGCATCGTCCAGGGGTCCCAGACCCAGTCCGTCAGGACGCGGGACATCTGCGTCAGCCCTCGCTCCTCGACCGCCCAGCGGTGAGTGGTGCGGGCGATGTCGGCGTCCAGCTCGAGCAGCGGGCGCCACTCGACGCCGACGAGCGTCAGCAGCAGCACCGAGCACAGTGCGAGCACTCCGGTGGGCAGGGTGGCCGGGCGGTGCTCCGGTGGCCTGGGCGGGGATTCGGTGTGGGGGGTGTGCATGAGGCGATCCTCTCCGAACGGCGGCTTCCGGAGCCAGTGCCCCGTCTCCGCCGACTTCTTCCGGACTCGCGCCGGCCGGGCGCTTGCGAGGTGCTCCGTGTCGGTGTGGGCCGGGGGGTGTTCGCGCGGCCCGGCGCTTGCGGGGTGCCTCCCCCACTCTCGGCTCTGCTCGAGCGGGAGGTACCCCCACCGCCCACCCGTGCCGCCCTGGGGGTACCTCCCAGGCCCTTGAGGCACTGGGGGAGGCACGACTGCCCGCGGATGGCGGTGGCGCGCTTGCGGGGTGCCTCCCCCACTCCCGGCTCCGCTCGAGCGGGGGGTGCCCCCATCGCCCACCCGTGCCGCCCTGCGGTACGACTGACCTCGGAAACGGGGAACGTGGTGCGGAGCCGGGGCGGGGCTAGCCGAGCGCGTGCAGTCCCGGTGCGAACGCCACCAGTACCGGGATCACCGGGACCAGCGACGCCACCGCCGTGAGCCGCAGCCGGCGCCCCGCGGTGAGCCGGTCCGGGGGAGTGAGCAGGCGGTGCACCCGGGCCGGGACGTGGGCCTGCGGGGCCGGGCAGGGGCCGCCGAACACCCCGCGGTGTTCGTTGAGTTCCACCAGCGCGAGGGCCGTGGTCAGCCGGCCGAACCGGCGGGACGCCATGTCGTCGGCGGCGAGTTCGACCAGCCGGTGCATCTCGTCACGGAACGCCGCGAACACCGGCACCTGCGGGAAGCCGCCCGCCAGCGCGGAGGAGCAGTGCAGCAGCCAGTCGTGCCGGGCCTGCGCGTGCCCCCGCTCGTGGGCGAGCACGGCGTCCAGCTGCCTGCCCTTCAGCCGGCGCAACGCGGCCGTGGTGACCACCAGCCGGGGCGGGGTGCCGGACAGCCACCAGGCGTCGGGCCGCTCGCCCTCCAGGACCACGAGCCGGTCGGAGCCCGGCTGCTCCCCGGGCAGCAGCGGGGCCCGCAACCGCAGTTCGGCGCGGCGCGCCCGGCGCCGGGCGCGCGCCCGTACGACCTCCCGGACCAGCATCGCCGCGCTCCACAGCCCGCCGCACGCCAGTGCCACCGCGGTGGTCTGCGCCCAGAGTCCGGCCGTACCGAGCGCGTACGCCTCCACGACCGCGCGGGGGGCGGTGGCGAACACATGGCCGCCCACCGCCCGCCAGGCGGCCGCCGCGCTGAACGTCATCGACAGCGCGCAGCACAGCAGCACCGCCCCGATCACGCACTGCCACGCCCACAGCGCCACCACCGGTTCACGGTCCGGCCAGTCGGCCCGGGCGAGCAGCCGGGGACCCATGACGGCGGTCAGGAGGCCGAGCAGCAGCAGGGCCGCGGGGAGGATCATGCGTCCAGCCTATGAGCGCGGGCCGCCCGGGACACGGGCGGGCGCACCGAAGTGACACAGGCAACGGCCGCCGCCGCGCCGTGTGTTCCGCCCTCACATCGTCAGCAGCATCGCCACCATCGCGATCCCCATGGACAGCCGGCAGGCCCGTGCCAGCTCCGGCCGGTCACCCCATCCCGCGCCCCGGCCGCCCCCCGCCACGGCGGCCACGGGCACCAGTCGTACGCCGGCGGCGAGCACGTACGCGACGAAGTAGAGCAGCAGGGCCCCGGTCAGCAGGGGGGTGCCCGAGCCGCCGTGCCCGTGTCCGTGCCCCTGCCCGGTGGAGGCGGCCATGGTCGCCGCCATGTACACCATCGCCCCGGCCCCGATCAGATGGTGCAGATGGCGCGCGCCGGTGCGGGCCGTCCACAGCGCGTGCAGCCCGACCGCGCCGAACACCACCGCGAGGGCCGCCCAGGCCCAGGACGGCGGGGTGAACACCGCCGCGGGCACGGCCATCACGGCCATGCCGAAACCCATGAGCGCCTCGCCGCCCGCGGCGCGGCGCTGCTCCGTCACACGGCTGCGCATGCGCAGCAGACAGTAGGCGCCGGTCGCCGCGCAGAGCGCGACCAGCAGCCAGCCGGACGACGCCGGTCCGTGCACCCGAACCTCCCCCTCGGCCCGCTCGACGGTCGGTCAAGGCATGCCCGGCCCCGGCGGCGGACACCCGAGCGCACGGGAGTGCGGGGGGAGCGCCCGGGGGAGTGCGGCAGCCCGGCGCATATATTTCATGAGTAAAACACCTGTTAATGTTGTCCTTCATGAGCAGTACTCCCCCCACTCGCCTCACTCCCACCGCTCCGCGGGCGGCCCGGCGCCTCCCGCTCTCCGCCGCGCTGCGCCTCGGACGGCCCTCCGACATCTGGTTCAAGCCGGCCCTCAGCGTGGTCGCCGCGGTCGCACCGCCCAACCTGCTCCTGGTGGCCCTCGGCCGGCTCGACCTCGCGATGTACACCATGGCGGGGTCCCTGTGCGCCCTCTACGCCCACAACCGCCCGTACGCCGCCCGGGCCAAGGTGCTGGCGTGGGTGGTGCTCGGCATGCTCGGCGGCCTCGCCGTCTCCCTGGTCGCCGCCTCCCTCACCCGGAACGCCGTGGTCCTGGTCGCCGTCGGCGCCGTCCTGGCCGCCGTGCAGAAGGCGCTGTGCGACGCCACCCGCGTCGGCCCGCCCGGCCATGTGATCCTCACCTTCGTCAGCTCCGCCGCGCTGTTCGTGCCGCAGACCCCCGGACAGGTCCCCGGCCATCTCGGGCTCGCCGCCGCGGCCGGGGCCTGGGCCTACCTGGTGGGCATGGCACCCGCGCCGCTGCGGCCGCACGGGCCCGAACGCCGCGCCACCGCCCAGGCGCTGAACGCCGCCGCCGCGTACGCCGGGACCGGCGGCACCGGCGACGGTCACACCGAGGCCCGCGCCGCCGCCTACGCCGCCGTACAGGCCGCCTGGCAGTCCCTGCTCTCCACCGGAGACCGGCCCTCCGCCACCCGCCGCGCCCTCGAACGGCTCGTCGTCCGCGCGGAGGTCGCGCTCGCCGCGCCCGCCGACACCGACCCCGACCGCCTGCGCGCCTGGGCCGGCGCACTACGCGGCACCGGCGCCGTCCCACGCACCGACGACCCCCGCGCGGACGCCGCCGAACTCCTCGGCGTGGCCGCCGAGCGCGCCACCCCGCCCCGCCCCCTGTGGACCAGGCTCGGCCCGCTCACCCCGATCGCCGTCCGCACCGCCCTCGGCTGCGCCCTCGCCGGGTACGCCTCCCTCGCCCTCGGCATCGGCCGCCCCTACTGGGCCCTGGTCACCGCCGCCTCGCTCTACCAGGCCAACGTCACCCTCACCTGGAACCGGGCCGTCCAGCGCGTCGTCGGCAACCTGGTCGGCGTGCTGCTCTTCGCCGCCCTCGTCCCCGTCGCCCACCTCGGCCCGCTCGCCCTCGTGCTCTGCTGCCTGCTGTGCAACTTCGGCGCCGAGGCGCTCATCGGCCGCAACTACTGGCTCGGCACCGTCTGCGTGACCCCGCTCGCGCTGCTCGTCACCGAGTTCGCCGGTCACCAGCGGCCCGGCGACCTGATCACCGAGCGCGCGGTGGACACCCTGGTCGGCGCCCTGGTCGGCTTCGCCGCCGCCGTGGCCGTGACCAACCGGCGGGCGGGCGACCGCGTGGAGCGGGCGCTCACCGCGGCCGACCGGGCACGCGAACACGCCGCGCGCCTCCTGGCCGGTCCCCGGCCGGCGCCCGCCGCCCTGGACGCCGCCCGCCGCGGCCTCGCCGCCGCCCTGGTCGACCTGCGGGCCACCGCCGACGCCGCGTCCGGCGAGTGGTGGCAGCGCGCACCGGACCAGGAGCGGGTCGTGCTCGCCGAGCAGTCGGGACACCGTACGCTCGCGGCGACGGTACGACGCCAGGGACTGCTCCCGGACCCCGGCACGGACACGAACACGGAGGACGTACGGCCATGACGGCGACCGAAGGACCGGCGGCGGCCGGCGGCGAGCAACCGGAGACGGCCGACGGGGACGCGCCCGGCCGCTCGCGGGGCGACACCGTCGCCGCCGTCGTCCGGCAGTGGCGGGCCGTCCACCCCGGCCTCGACACCGGCCCCATGGAGGTCATCGGCCGCATCAACCGCTGCGCCGCCCTCCTCCAGCAGGCGGAGGACGCCCCGCTGCGCCGCGCCGGCCTGACCCGCCCGGAGTTCGACCTGCTGGGCGCGCTGCGCCGCACCGGCCACGAACTGACGCCCAGTGAGCTGGCCCGCGAGACCTTCTCCTCGGGCGCCGCCGTCACCAAACGCCTCAAGCAGCTCACCGAACGCGGACTGGTGGAACGCCGCGGCGACACCCGTGACCGCAGGGTCGCCCACGTCCGCCTCACCGACTCCGGACGCGACCTGGTCGACGGCATCCTGCCCGCGCAGCTCGCCTACGAGACCGCCGTACTGTCCGGTCTGGACGGCCCGGAACTCGGCGAGCTCGCCGCCCTGCTCGGTGAGCTGCTCGGCCAGCTGGAAGGACGCCTGGGCGCGTTGCGGGCGTGACGGCCGCGGGCCCGTCTCCCCGCGCTCACCACCCGTCCGCCGCCCGGTGCACACCGGACATCGCCCCCTGCGGGTCGCGGAGCACCACGATGCGCGGACCCCTGGGTGCGAGGCGGGCTCCACCAGCACCGTGCCCTTCACCGCCGTGGTCGTCACCGCGACGTCGTCCACGTCGTCCACGTCGTCCACGGCGAAGTACGGCAGCCGGTGCGCCGGCACCTCGTGCGGGAACCTCTCGTCCGCCGTCACCACGCCGTCGGCACTTCACCGCGGACACCGCCGGGAGGCGTCCACGCCCCGGCCGGGCACGCCGGTGCGGAACGACACGGCCGGCCGCGGCACCCGCGTCATCGGTTCCGCCCGGTCCGGGGACCCGGGCACGCCGAACACCCCGGCGTCCGGGAAGGCGTCCGCCTGCCCTAGACGGAAGACGGTGCCGGTGGGGTCGACGGCCACCGCGGAACGGCCCGTGCGGACACGTCCGTCGGACCGAGCAGGGCCTGCCCGCCCGCCGCCTCCACCGCACGGAGGGCGGCGCCGGTGCGGCGACCGCCGCGTCACCGAGGCGCGCGACCGTGCGGCCGCCCGGCTCCTGACGCGGGTCGGTGCCGGGGTGTCGGCCGGGTGACCGGGTGGAGGACCGTCGGGCGGACTCCGGATCGTGGTCCCCGGCTCGGCCCGGCAGGGCCCGCCGGTCACCGGCGCGGACCGTTCCACGGCGCTTCCTCCCGTCCCCCGCCACGCCGAGCCCGTCTTCCGGGCCCGGCCGTCCGGCGCGGGCGTGCGCCGTCCTCAGATGCCCGGCCGGTAGCGCAGCGGGTGCTCGGCCGGGATCTCGACCAGCACGATCGGTGTGCCGTCCGGGTCCGCGATCCACATCTCCAGCAGGCCCCACGGCTCCAGCACCGGGGGACGGACGATGTCGACGCCCTCGGCCGCCAGCTCCTCGTGCGCCACCGCGATGTCCTCGACCTGGAGCCACAGCCGTACGTCCGGGGACGAGGACGACGCCGGGGAGGGGTCCGCGCGGCCCGAGAGCTCCAGGAACCCCCCGCCGAGGAAGTAGACGGTGCCGCGTTCCGGACCGGTGCCGAACTCGCGGTGGACGGCGAGGCCCAGCCGTTCCCCGTAGAAGGCGCGGGAGCGGTCGGGGTCGGTGGGGCGGAGCAGGACGCGGCTGCTCAGTACGTGCACCATGCGGCCGAGCGTAGTGGCCGGGTTAGTCTCGTTCCCGCCCGAGCCACGCCGGAAGGCACCCAGACGAACCGGAGACGCGCCCATGGAATCCGCCACTGCCACCGCACCGACCTTCCGCGACGCGACCGAGGCCGACGTGGACGCCCTCGTCGCGCTGATCGAGTCGGCGTACCGGGGCGAGTCCAGCCGGGCCGGGTGGACCACCGAGGCGGACATCCTCCAGGGGCAGCGGACCGATCCGGAGGGCGTGCTGGAGGTCATCGAGGCGCCGGACAGCCGGCTGCTCGCGGTGGAGCGCGACGGCCGCGTGGTCGCCTGCTGCCAGCTGGAACACCGCGGCGCCCACGCCTACTTCGGGATGTTCGCGGTCAGCCCCGCCCTCCAGGGCGCCGGACTCGGCAGGACGGTCCTCGCGGAGGCGGAGCGCCGGGCCCGCGAGACCTGGGGCGTGAGCGAGATGCACATGACGGTGATCTCCGTGCGGGAGGACCTGATCGCCTGGTACGAGCGGCGCGGCTACCGCCGTACGGGACGGATGACGCCCTTCCCGTACGGCGACGAGCGCTTCGGCGTTCCGCAGCGGGACGACCTGGAGTTCGAGCTGCTGGTGAAGGAGCTGGTCTGACGGCTCACGCGGTGAAACGCCCGGTGCGCTTGATCTCCGGGTAGTCGGTGGTGGCGCCGTCGAGCCCCAGGGCCCGTACCAGTCTGAGGTGGTCCTGGGTGTTCACCACCCAGCCGATGATCCGCAGCCCGGCCTTCCGCGCCCGCTCCACGGTCTCCAAGGTGAGCCGGCGGATGTTGAGACAGACGGTCGAGGCCCCGGCCGCGACCGCCCGCTCCACGATGCCGGTGTCGTACCGGCTCGCGATGAGCGCCGTACGCACCCCGGGCACCAGGCGGGCGGTCTCGGCGATCGCCTCGTCGTGGAACGAGGACACCTCGACCCGGCCGGCCAGGTCCCGTCCGTTCAGCACCCCGGCCAGCGCCCGTGCCGCGTGGACGTCCTTGATCTCGGCCTGCAACGGCACCCGGACGGCGTCGAGCACCTCCTCGAAGACGGGGATCCGCTCGCCCCGCCCGGCGTCCAGGGCGCGCAGCTCGGCGAGGGTCTTGTCGGCGATCGCGCCCGTGCCGTCCGTGGTGCGGTCCACCTCCGTGTCGTGCATGACGACGAGCGCGCCGTCCTTGCTCAGGTGCAGATCGAGTTCGATGACGTCGAGGCCCGCCTCCTGGGCGGCGACGAAGGACCGGAGGGTGTTCTCGGGTTCGACGCCCATGACTCCGCGGTGACCGATGGTGAGGAAGTTCAAGATGCGACTCGCTTCCGTCGACGGCGGCGGGGGGCCGCGTCCCTACGGCCCTCCTGGACCGTATCGCCTGTGCCCGTCGCGTCCAGAGGTCGAACATCGATCGCAGACACCGCCGTCCCCCCGGTGTATCGCAGGAAAAAATGCGGTGAGCATGGGGGTGAGGCAGGATAATTTATCGAGACGCCCCTTGCTGGAAGAAACCTCATATGTATACGGTCTCCATACGCGAGGTTCTCCTGTGGAGGATGGGACATGACGGAAATTCTTGTGCAGGTGGGTGCCGAGGGGCAGGTTCCTTCGGCGACCAGGGTGGTGGAGCACCCGGCGTGGCCCGTGCTCAAGGATGCCGTGGAGCGGATCCGGCCCTGGCAGTCCAAGGACGGCTCGATCGACTTCGACGCCGACGGAGCCCCGGACCGCGCCGAAGCCGAGCGCGCGGTGCGCACCGTGATCGGCGCCGTCGAGGAGCTCTCCCCGCTGCTCCCGCACGACCGCGCCTACCACGAGGCGCTCGCCGAGGACCTGGACCGCTGGGCCGAGGGCGGCTTCGCGGTGCCCGACTTCCTCGACTCGCTGCTGGCCTTCCAGCCGGCCGCGAACCGCGCGGACGGCCTCCAGCACCTGGTCGTCTTCCCGATGTACACGCAGAACGGCAACCCCGACCGCAACCTCGAGGCGGTCGTGCTGCGCATGGTCTGGCCCGACTGGCTGGCCGAGCTGGAACGCACCCGCTACGACAACCCGCTGTTCTGCGGCATCACCTTCGAGGACTTCACCGCGGGCTACGACACCAACTCCGCGGTCCTCTTCCCCGAGACCATCGCCGTGCGCGAGGCCCCCGAGCGCTTCACCTGGGGCGGCATCTTCTGCGACCGCGAGGCCGCCCGCTTCCGCCGCGTCACCGAGGCCGCCGTGGACATCCTGGGGCTGGAACTGCCCGAGGACGTCGCCGCGATGGTCCACGACCAGAAGCGCTGCGAAGAGGCGTTCGTCCTCTGGGACATGGTCCACGACCGTACCCACAGCCACGGCGACCTGCCGTTCGACCCGTTCATGATCAAGCAGCGCCAGCCGTTCTGGATGTACGGCCTGGAGGAGCTGCGCTGCGACCTCACCGCCTTCAAGGAGGCCGTGAAACTGGCCGGGGACGGCGTCCCGCAGGCCCGTGACGTCCAGGTCGCGGTGCTCTTCGACCGGATGTTCCGCTTCCCGGTCACCGGCGAGCGCGTGCGCAACTACGACGGCCTCGGCGGCCAGCTGCTCTTCGCCTACCTGCACAAGCACGACGTCGTCCGCTGGACCGACAACAAGCTCTCCATCGACTGGGAGCGCGCCCCGCAGGTCACCAACCGGCTGTGCGCCGAGATCGAGACGCTGTACCGCGAGGGCATCGACCGCCCCAAGCTCGTCCACTGGTTCGCCGGGTACGAGCTGGTCTCCACCTACCTCTCCCCGCACCCGGGCTCCACGTGGGCCAAGGGCCCCGACGCCCTCGACCTGACGCAGCCGCCGCGCAAACTCGTCGACGATGTGCTTCCGGACGAGTTTCCGCTGAGCATGTTCTATGAGGCACTGTCCAAGAAGCTGAAGAACGTGATCGCCTCGACTCGGGGCATCACGGCGGACGGCGCCGGGCGGGCCGCCGCGTGAGCGGCGGCACCGACGATCGGGAACGGGCTCGGGAGGCGAGGACCATGGGGAACGGGGCGCTCGACGGCGCGGTGATCGCGGTGGCCGGAGCGGGGGGACCCGCGGGCCGGGCGGCACTGCTCAGGCTGGCCGAGGCGGGGGCGACCGTCGTCGGCTCCGACAACGACCCGGAACGGCTGGCGCAGGCGGTCGACGCGGCGCGCTACGCGCACGGCGGCGCCACCGTCACCGGCGACACGGTCGACCTGCTGGACCTGGCCTCCACCCGCGACTGGGCCACCCGGGTCGAGAAGGAGTTCGGCCGGGTCGACGGACTGGTCCACCTCGTCGGAGGCTGGCGCGGCAGCGAGACCTTCACCAAGACCAGCCTGGACGACTGGGACTTCCTGGAGCTGCTGCTGGTGCGCACCGTGCAGCACACCTCCCTCGCCTTCCACGAGGCGCTCCAGCGCAGCGACCGCGGCCGGTACGTGCTGATCAGCGCGGCCGGGGCGACCAGGCCCACCGCGGGCAACGCCGCGTACGCCGCCGGCAAGGCGGCCGCCGAGGCGTGGACGCTGGCCATGGCCGACTACTTCCGCAAGGCCGGGGGCGAGCGTGGGCCGACGTCGGCGGCTGCGATCCTGGTGGTGAAGGCGCTGGTGCACGACGCGATGCGCGCCGACCGCCCCAACGCGAAGTTCGCGGGCTTCACGGACGTCAAGGACCTGGCCGAGGCCATCGTCGGAGTCTGGGACAAGCCCGCCGCGGAAGTGAACGGAAACCGTCTGTGGCTGACCGAGAAGCCGTGAACCCACCGAGGACCGACGCGCGTCGTCATCACGACCCGGACGTCCGCGGTTTCGCCAGCGACAACTACGCCGGGGTCCACCCGGAGGTGCTCGCCGCCCTGGCCCTGGCCAACGGCGGGCACCAGGTCGCGTACGGCGAGGACGCGTACACCGAGAACCTCCAACAGGTGATCCGCAGCCACTTCGGCCCCACCGCCGAGGCGTTCCCGGTGTTCAACGGCACCGGCGCCAACGTCGTCGCGCTCCAGGCGGTCACCGACCGCTGGGGCGCGGTGATCTGCGCCGAGAGTGCCCACATCAACGTGGACGAGGGCGGGGCGCCGGAGCGGGTCGGCGGCATCAAGCTGCTCACCGTCCCCACCCCGGACGGCAAGCTCACCCCCGAGCTGATCGACCGGCAGGCGTACGGCTGGGACGACGAGCACCGGGCGATGCCCCAGGTGGTCTCCATAGCCCAGGCCACCGAGCTGGGTACGGTCTACACGCCCGACGAGATCCGCGCCATCTGCGAGCACGCCCACGCCCACGGCATGAAGGTGCACGTCGACGGCTCCCGGCTGGCCAACGCCGCCGCCACGCTGGACGTGCCGATGCGCGCCTTCACCAACGCGGCCGGCGTCGACCTGCTCTCGCTGGGCGGCACCAAGAACGGCGCCCTGTTCGGCGAGGCGGTCGTGGTGCTGAACCCGGACGGCATCCGGCACCTGAGGCACCTGCGCAAGCTGTCCATGCAGCTCGCCTCCAAGATGCGCTTCGTCTCGGTGCAGCTGGAGGCCCTGCTCGCCCGCGACCTGTGGCTGCGCAGCGCCCGGCACGCCAACGAGATGGCCCAGCGCCTGGCCGAGGGCGTGCGTGCCGTGCACGGCGTGGAGATCCTCCACTCGGTGCAGGCCAACGCGGTCTTCGCGCGGCTGCCGCACGACGTGAGCGAGCGCCTGCAGAAGCGGTTCCGCTTCTACTTCTGGGACGAGGCGGCCGGCGACGTCCGCTGGATGTGCGCCTTCGACACCACCGAGGACGACGTGGACACGTTCGTGGCGGCGCTCAAGGAGGAGATGGCCCGCTAGCCGTGCATGCATAGGTATGCGGTCGACCGGAAATGCATTGACTACCGGTCGGTCGCATACCTATGCTCTGGCGACATGCAGCTGATCCAGGAAACCCCGGACCTCTCCGCCTATTTGGCCGCTGACGAGGCGATCGACCATCACCATCCGCTGGTCCGCGAAACAGCGGCACGCCTCGCCGCCGGAGTGGCCGACTCGTATGAATATGCGCAGGCGGCCTTCGAGTTCGTGCGCGACACCATTCCGCACTCCCAGGATTCCGGCGATCTCCGGGTCACCTGGCGCGCCTCCGACGTCCTGGAGCGGCGCACCGGCATCTGCTACGCCAAGGCCCACGCGCTGGCCGCGCTGCTGCGGGCCGAGGACATCCCGACCGCCCTCTGCTACCAGCACCTCGGCGTCGTGCACGGCCTGGTCGCCGTACGGTTCCACGGCGCCTGGCACCGGCAGGACCCCCGGGGCAACAAGCCCGGGGTGGACGCGCGCTTCTCCCTGGACGGCGAGCGGCTGGCCTTCACCCCCGACCCGGCGGCGGGGGAGACGGACCACCCGGTCCTGTACGCCGCACCGCACCCGGTCGTGCTGGACGCGCTCCGGGCCGCTTCCGACCGGCCGCACCTGTGGCGAACGCTCCCCACCGCGCTCTGAGCCCGGAGCGGCCGGCCCGCGGGCGTCAGCGCGCCTCGGCCTCGCGGACCTGCTCCGGGGTCGGGGCCGTGCCGCCGAGGTGGGCCGGCATCCACCAGGTGTCGTCCGGACCCTTGGGCCGCACCGGGTACGCGCGCTGCGCCGCCTCCAGCAACTCCTGCACGCGCTCGCGCACCTGACGGGTGATCGCGCCCGCGTACTTCTCCCTGGACGCCTCGATCGCCTCTCCCACGCGGATGGTGATCGGGGTGTGGCTGCGCCCGAAGTTGCGCGGGTGGCCCTTGGTCCACAGTCGCTGCGTGCCCCACACCGCCATCGGGACCAGCGGTACACCGGCCTCCTGCGCCAGGCGCGCGGCACCCGACTTGAAGCTCTTCAGGGTGAACGACTGCGAGATCGTCGCCTCCGGGAAGACGCCCACGATCTCCCCCGCCCGCAGCGACCGCAGCGCGTGCTCGTACGCCGCCTCGCCCCGCGTGCGGTCCACCGGGATGTGCTTCATGCCGCGCATCAGCGGACCGGAGATCCGGTGCCGGAAGACCGACTCCTTCGCCATGAAGCGGACGAGCCGCTTCTGGGGGAGTGCCGCCAGGCCGTTGAAGACGAAGTCCAGGTAGCTGATGTGATTGCTCACCAGCACGGCGCCGCCCGAGCGCGGTATGTTCTCCGACCCCTGGCAGTCGATCTTGAGGTCCCACACCTTGAACAGGGTGCGGGCGAAGCCGACGACGGGCCGGTAGACGAGTTCTGCCATGGGCGGGTCGGAACCCTTCCTTCTCTGCTGGGAAGGAGGCTCCCAGTCGAAGTTACGCAGCCGTAGGTTTTACGGCTTGTCGCAGATGGTGCCCCAAGAACGGCCGGTGGACCAGCCCTGGTGCCCGTGGGCGGCGAGATTCTCGTCACGTCCATCCGTGACCCACCTCGGGTTTTGTGCGCCGACCGGGAATGTCCGCGGTTCCGGGAGCGCTGGAAGCCGTTGACGCGGGAGCCATGACGGGAGCGGGCGAGTGAGGGATCGGGACGGCGGGCGACGGCCCGGAGCGGTGGAACCGGGAGCCGGGCCGGAGGGCCGGACGGCGGACCGGCCGGAGGAGCGGTTGGAGGGACGGCTGGAGGGGCGGCTGGGGGAGCGCGCCACCCTGGTGCAGTTCTCCAGCGCCTTCTGCGCGCCCTGCCGGGCGACCCGGAGGGTGCTGGCCGAGGTGGCCGCACTGGTGCCGGGCGTGGCCCACGTGGAGATCGACGCCGAGGCCCATCTGGACCTCGTGCGCCGTCTGGAGATCGTGAGGACGCCGACGGTGCTGGTCCTCGACGCCGCCGGCCGGGTCGTACGGCGTGCGAGCGGACAGCCGCGCAGGGCCGATGTGATCGCCGCGCTCGGGGAGGCGGTGTGAGGGCCGGCCCGCGGTGAGGCGTCTTCCGCATCGCGGGACCGACTTGACTGGGCCCGCCACTTGTCGTCAGCCTGACCCCATGTGTTCGGAACCCCTTCGCCGCCGGCGGGCACCCGGCCGCCCGGCCGCCGCCCGCGCCGCGCGTGTGCGCCGACCGGGCCGGTGAGCAGCCGCGAACCCGTTCGTCACCTCCCGCGGAAGGACGGCTCCATGACGGCCGCGTCCGGCCCGGGCACCGTCCGGCCCGCCTCGCCCGAGCTGCTGCGCTCCGTCTTCCGCAGGCACGCGGCGGGCGTCGCCGTGATCACCGCGCGCGGACGCCGCGGTCCGGTCGGCTTCACCGCGACCTCCCTCGCCTCCGTCTCCGCCGAGCCCCCGATGCTCTCCTTCGGCATCGGCACCGGGAGCTCCAGCTGGCCGGCGATCGCGACGGGCGCTCACGTCGGCGTGCACGTCCTCGGGGAGCACCAGCGGGAGCTGGCGGAGACCTTCGCGCGCAGCGGCGCCGACCGCTTCGGTCCGGCCACCGCCTGGTGGGAGGGGCCGGAGGGGGTTCCGGTCCTGGACGACGTGCCGGCCTGGACGGTGTGCAAGGTGGTGGCCCGGGTGCCCGCCGGTGATCACCGGATCGTGATCGCCGAGGTCCTGCTCGGTGACCCCGCCGGCCGCGGCCGTCCGCTCCTCTACCACCAGGGACGCTTCAACGGCCTGCGCGACTGAGACGGGGTTCCCCTGGTCGCGGACCCGTCGAGTTCCGGTTACGCTGCGTTGCGAAGGTCACAGTTCAAAGCGCTTGCTTAGCGGGAAGGAACTGGGTGTACTGACGAGTAATATTTGGTTCGGAGCGCGGGCCGCCCCGACCGGGACCGCCCGCTTCGGGCGCCTATGCTGCCTGCAGGCAGGCAGCCAGAAATGACGATGCAGTAGGAGAGCCGGCGTGAGCTTGAGGATCGTTGTCACCGTGAAGTACGTGCCCGACGCCACTGGCGACCGGCACTTCGCCGATGACCTGACCGTCGACCGGGACGACGTGGACGGTCTGCTCTCCGAGCTGGACGAGTACGCGGTCGAGCAGGCGCTGCAGATCTCGGAGAACTCCGACGACGACGTGGAGATCACCGTACTGACGGTGGGCCCCGAGGACGCCAAGGACGCCCTGCGCAAGGCGCTGTCCATGGGCGCCGACAAGGCCGTCCACGTCGAGGACGACGACATCCACGGCACCGACGCCATCGGCACCTCCCTGATCCTGGCCAAGGCGATCGAGAAGGCCGGCTACGACCTGGTGATCTCCGGCATGGCCTCCACCGACGGCACCATGGGCGTCGTGCCGGCGCTGCTCGCCGAGCGTCTGGGCGTGCCCCAGGTGACCCTGCTGTCCGAGGTGTCCGTCGAGGACGGCACGGTCAAGGGCCGCCGTGACGGCGACGCCGCCTCCGAGCGGCTCGAGGCCTCCCTCCCGGCCGTCGTGTCGGTCACCGACCAGTCGGGCGAGGCGCGTTACCCCTCCTTCAAGGGCATCATGGCGGCGAAGAAGAAGCCGGTTCAGTCCTGGGACCTGTCCGACCTCGGCATCGACGAGGACGAGGTCGGTCTCGAGAACGCCTACACCACGGTCGTCTCCGCGGCCGAGCGTCCGGCCCGCACGGCCGGCACGATCGTCAAGGACGAGGGCGAGGGCGGCAAGCAGCTCGCCGCCTTCCTCGCGAGCCAGAAGTTCGTCTGAGCCGCGAGGCTCCACTCGCTTCCCGCCCCTCACCCTTCGCAAGCAGGAGAGAAGAAGTCCCATGGCTGAAGTTCTCGTCTACGTCGACCACGTGGACGGTGCCGTCCGCAAGCCCACCCTGGAGCTGCTGACCCTGGCCCGCCGCATCGGCGAGCCCGTCGCCGTCGCGCTGGGAGGCGGCGCCGCCGACACCGCCGCCACGCTCGCCGAGCACGGCGCGGTGAAGGTCCTCACCCACGAGGCCGCCGAGTACGCCGACTACCTGGTCGTGCCGAAGGTGGACGCCCTGCAGGCCGCCCACGAGGCCGTCTCCCCGGTCGCCGTCCTGGTCCCCTCCTCCGCCGAGGGCAAGGAGATCGCCGCCCGCCTGGCGCTGCGCCTGGGCTCCGGCATCATCACCGACGCCGTCGACCTGGAGGCCGGCGACGAGGGCCCGGTGGCCACGCAGTCGGTGTTCGCCGCCTCCTACACCACCAAGTCCCGGGTCTCCAAGGGCACCCCGGTCATCACGGTGAAGCCGAACTCGGCCGCCGTGGAGGCCGCTCCGGCCGCGGGCGCGGTCGAGGCCCTGAGCGTGTCCTTCTCCGCCCAGGCGACCGGCACCAAGGTCACCGGCCGCACCCCGCGCGAGTCGACCGGCCGTCCGGAGCTGACCGAGGCCGCGATCGTGGTCTCCGGCGGCCGCGGTGTCAACGGCGCGGAGAACTTCGGACTCATCGAGGCGCTCGCCGACTCGCTCGGCGCGGCCGTCGGTGCCTCGCGCGCGGCCGTCGACGCCGGCTGGTACCCGCACACCAACCAGGTCGGCCAGACCGGCAAGTCGGTCTCGCCGCAGCTGTACATCGCCTCCGGCATCTCCGGCGCGATCCAGCACCGCGCGGGCATGCAGACCTCGAAGACCATCGTGGCCATCAACAAGGACGCCGAGGCCCCGATCTTCGACCTGGTCGACTACGGCGTCGTCGGCGACCTGTTCGACGTCGTGCCGCAGCTCACCGAGGAGATCAAGGCCCGCAAGGGCTGATCACCCGAGGCAGGCCGGGGCCCCCCCCCCCCCCCGGGGGGGGGGGCCCCGGGGGGGGGGGGGGGGCGCCCCCCCGGGCCCCGCGCAGGGGGCCGGGGGTACCGGCCCCCGGCCGGGAACGTTGTCCCGGAGGCCCGTGGC